>NZ_JTLA01000152.1:0-25129 GCF_000799055.1 Ensifer sp. ZNC0028 | reverse complement strand
GAGAGGCGGGCACGGGTCACCAGTTCGCTCGCCACATCCGCGGGCAGCTTCTCGGCGAGAAGCAGGGCTTCGTCGAGACTGTCGCGTGCCATCGCCGGGATCGCAGCCCCCTCCGGCAGGACGAGGAAGGCGGTGTAGACGACCGACATGACGGTGCCGAGCACGGCAATGCCGATCGCTCCGCCAAGCTCGAACGAGACCTCCTCGATCGATGCTGCCATGCCGGCCCGTTCCGGTGGGGCGTTGAACATGATGGCGCTGGAGGCGGCGGTCATGGACGCACCGATGCCGAGGCCGAGAACCACGAGGGTGGCGATCTGGGCGAGCGCGCCGGTTTCATGGACGAGCAGGTAGCCGCCGAGGCCGAGCGCCGCCAGGATGAGACCGGAGCGCAGCACCACTTCGGCGCCGAGGCGCGGCAGCAGCGTACCGGTCAGCGGCCCGGCGACGAAGGCGGCAAGCGGGATCGGCAGGATGAAGAAGCCGGCCTCGAGCGGCGAAAAGCCCTCGACCAGCTGCAACTGCTGGCTCAGCACCAGCTCGATGCCGACGATGGAGGCGGATGCCACCAGTGCTGCGGCGACGCCGGAGGAAAACACCGCATTGCGGAAGAGGCTGAAATCGATCAGCGGATGCGGACTGCGGCGCTGGCGACGCACGAAAAGAAAGAGCGCGATCGCGCCGATCACGGCGGCAGCAAGACCCGCTTCCAGTGACGGCTCGCGCTTGCTCGTTTCCTTGACGGCATAGGCAAGGCCGATGAGGCCGACCATGATCTGCAGCGAACCGATCGCGTCCCAGGGGTGTTTTGGATTGCCGGCGCTGTTCGGCAGCACGACGAGGCCTAGCAGGAGGGCGATCGCGACGACCGGCACGTTGATCAGGAAGACCGAGCCCCACCAGAAGTATTCGAGCAGGAACCCGCCGAGCACCGGGCCGATTGCGGCGCCGCCGGATGCGATCGCCGCCCAGACGCCGATCGCCAGCGCGCGTTCGCGTTCGTCGGTGAAGGTGAGCCGGATGATCGACAGCGTCGCCGGCATCATAAGGGCGGCGCCTACGGCCAGCAGGACTCGGCCGCCGATCAGGATCGCCGATGTCGGCGCATAGGCGGCGATCAGCGAAGCGATCCCGAAGACGGCAAGACCGACGATGAAGGGCTTCTTGTGGCCGAGGCGGTCGCCAAGCGTGCCGAGGCCGGGCAGAAGGCCGGCGACGACCAGGGCATAGGCGTTCACGATCCAGAGCTTCTCCGACGCCGTGGCGCCGAGGTCGTGGGTCAGACGGGGCAGGGCGGTATAGAGCACCGTCATGTCGACGACGATCAGAAAAAGTGCGCTCGATACTATGGCTAGAATGAGCCAGCGATTTTGCGGAAGCATGGTACACCTCGGTGGCCGCCAGTGGGAAATGGGGGCTGGGCCTTGTTTAAATCAGGGTCGTTGTTTATTTGAATGCGTACGTATGGATTTGAAATAGGAAGTCAAGATGGGACGACGACGAACAATCGATCGTGACAAGGTGCTGGATGCGGCGGAGGCGGTGGTGAATTCCGTCGGCGCGGCCGGGCTGACGATCGATGCCGTCGCCAAGGCCTCCGGCATCACCAAGGGCGGCGTGCAATATTGCTTCGGCAACAAGGACGGCCTGATCGACGCGATGATGCAGCGCTGGTTCGACGAATTCGATGCCGCGGTAACGGCGGAAGGTGGCGACGATCCTGATCCGATCAAGGCGATGCGCGCCCATGCGGCGGTGACCGCCCGGATGAACACAGCCGACAATGCCCGCACTTCCGGCATGATGGCCGCACTGCTGCAGCGGGAAGAGCACATGGCGAAGAACCGCGCCTGGTATCGCGCCCGCCTCGACGGTCTCGACCTGTCGACGGAGGAGGGCCGCAGGGCGCGGATGGTGTTTCTCGCAACGGAAGGCGTCTTCCTGCTGCGCGGCTTCGGTTTCCTCGAGATGGAAGACGCCGAATGGCAGGATATGTTTGCCGATATCTTGAAGCTTCTGCCGGAGTGCGACCGCGCCTGAGTCGTTAAAAAAGCGCTAGAGCTCGATCAGGCCGCGCATGGCGCTGACGCAATGGCCGGAAAGGGTGACCTTGCGAACGACGCCGCCCTGCTTTCGGACATGCGCACCGATGAGGCTGCGACGCCCCATCTCCACACCCTGCTCGATGGTGATCTCGACATCGATATCCTGCTCCGGGACGAGCGAGACGAGATAGGCGGAAAGCGCTGCCGAGGCGCTACCGGTTGCCGGGTCCTCGTTGACATTGTCGAGCGGTGCGAACATGCGCGCCCGGATCTGCCAGGGCGCTTCCACCGAGCGAGCGTAGAGGAACAGGCTGAAACTGTCTTCCTCGGGTTTGTAGCGGGCATTGGCCGCCTGGAAGGCGGTGACATTGGGTTGGGCAGACGACAGTGTCGCGACATCCATGATTTCGGCGACGGCGAAGGGCAGGCCGACGGAAAGCCGGCTCGGTGCGTGCACGCGTCTGCTGATGGCCTCAGGCGCGAGCGACGCGCAGGCCGCGATGGTGTCGGCGTCGAATTCTGGGCCGACGGTCAGGCTGCGCGGTACGACGATGGTGGCGCCGACGACGACACTGTCCTCCACCAGCAACGTGGCCTCGACGAGGCCGGCCTTTTCCTCGAAACGCAGGATTTCGCCGGGCGCGCGGCCGAAGATTTCTTTTTGGCGGCCGAGCACGAAGGCCGTGCCGACATTGGGATGGCCGGCAAAGGGGATCTCGGTCGTCGGCGTGAAGATCCGGACTTCTGCGGTGTTCGCAGGGTCGCGCGGCGGCAGCACGAAGGTGACTTCGGAATAGCCGAATTCGGTCGCGATCGCCTGCATCTGACGATCGCTCAAGCCGCGGGCGTCGGACATGACCGCCAACTGGTTGCCGGCAAAGCGCTCGTCGGTGAAGACGTCGACGGTGACATAGGCAACGGATTTCGGCGCGGTGTCAGAGGTCATGTCGTGGCTTTCGCTGGTGGAGCGCCGCTGGCGCTCATCGTGTCGGCTCTGATGTCAAGGCTTAAGACAGCCGACACACCGCACAAAGGCCCGAACTTGTCCGGGTGACAAGTTCCACGGCGCCGACGAAGCCGTCGCGTTGCAGGCGTCAAGCCTTTGCAATGAAAAGGGGCCGACAGCGGCCCCTCCTATGCGGTCAACCTGGCTCAGGCGGCCTTCTCGAGTTCCTTCTTCCACGTCCCTTTCGCCGCCAAGCTGCACATCTCGGCGCGATGGGCAAAGGCGCGTTGGCCGGCGCCGATGTTGTCGGCCTTGCCGTGCCAGGCATTCAGCGCTTCCTGTTGCAGGGCGCGGCCATAGGAGAAGGTGAGCTTCCAGGGCAGGTCGTGGCTGGCGTTCATTGCCGAGAGGTGGGCGGTCGCCTCCTCGGTCGATTGACCTCCGGAGAGGAAGGCGATGCCCGGTACAGCCGAAGGCACCGTGCGCTTCAGTACCCGGATGGTGCGCTCGGCCACTTCGGCGACGGAGGTATTGCGGGCCTTCTTGCCGTCGATCACCATGCTTGGCTTCAGGATCATGCCTTCGAGCTTGACGCGCATGGCCGCCAATTCCTCGAAGGTGGTCCGCAGCGTCCACTCGGTCACATGTTCGGAGCGATCGATCGAGTGGTCGCCCGGCGCGCCATCCATCAGTACTTCCGGCTCGACGATCGGCACGATGCCGGCGTCCTGGCAGAGGGCGGCATAGCGGGCGAGCGCATGGGCATTGGCGCGCACCGCACCGGCGGTGGGCAGCGTATCGGAGATGGAGACGACACCGCGCCACTTGGCAAAGCGTGCGCCGGCCTCGTGATATCTCGCCAGCCGCTGGGCAAGGCCGTCGAGCCCTTCGGTGATGGTTTCGGCCGGGAAGTTGGTCATCGGCTTGGCGCCGGCATCGACCTTGATGCCGGGGATCGCGCCGGCGGCCCGGATGATGTCGACGAGCGGCGTGCCGTCGACCGCATGCTGGAACAGGGTTTCCTCGTAGAGGATGACGCCGGAGATGTACTTGCGCATCGCCTTTTCGGCGCGCAGCAGCATCTCGCGGTAATCGCGCCTGGAGGTCTCGGTGGATTCGAGGCCGATCGTGTCGAAGCGCTTCTTGATCGTTGCCGTGGACTCGTCGGCGGCAAGCAGTCCGCGGCCATTGGCGACCATGGCGACGGCGATGTCTTCCAGTTTTTCCGTCATGCTTTTTCTCTCCCTAGACAGCGCCGATCGTGGGGATCAGGCGAACACTGAAACAGTTGCAGGGCCGACGGCGCACGGGGCAACCGCCACGCTCCCAACAGGAGCGCGAGTAACAGGTGAAATTGTCCAGGAAAATGGCGAGAAAATCGACTGAAACGATTTAAAATTTTTTAATCGTTTGAATAAATAAGGTTTTTTCTTGATTGCCGGCGCGTGAGAGTGCTTCCCACGCGCCGGTTGTATGTCTTACTTCTGCTTCAGGATGTCGACGCCCGGGAGCGGCTTGCCTTCCATCCACTCCAGGAACGCGCCGCCGGCGGTCGAGACGTAGCTGAAATCGTCGGCGACTTCGGCATGGTTCAGCGCCGCGACGGTGTCGCCACCGCCGGCAACCGAGACCAGCGAACCCTGACGGGTGCGGGCAGCCGCATGCTTGGCGACGGCAACGGTCGCCTTGTCGAATGGCGCGATTTCGAAGGCGCCGAGCGGGCCGTTCCAGACCAGCGTTTCGGCCTTGGAGATCCACGCGTTGACGGCCGCGATCGACTTCGGGCCGACGTCGAGAACCATGGCATCGGCCGGAATGGCGTTGATGTCGACCACTTCGTTGTCGGCGCCGGCCTTGAACTCGCGGGCAATCACGCCGTCTTCCGGCAGCACGATGGCGCAGCCGGCCTTGTCGGCAGCGGCGATGATTGCCTTGGCGGTGTCGGCGAGGTCATGCTCGCAGAGCGACTTGCCGACATTGATGCCCTTGGCGGCGATGAAGGTGTTGGCCATGCCGCCGCCGATGACGAGCGCATCGACCTTGGTCACGAGGTTCTGCAACAGGTCGATCTTGGTCGAGACCTTGGCACCGCCGACGATGGCAACGACCGGGCGCTTCGGCTGACCGAGGCCCTTTTCGAGCGCTTCGAGTTCGGCCTGCATGGTGCGCCCGGCATAGGCCGGCAGGTGATGGGCAAGGCCTTCGGTCGAGGCATGGGCGCGGTGCGCTGCCGAGAAGGCGTCGTTGACGTAGATGTCGCCGTTGACGGCGAGCGCCTTGACGAACTCGGCTTCGTTCTTTTCCTCACCCTTGTGGAAGCGGGTGTTTTCGAGCAGCAGCACGTCGCCGTTGCTCATGTCGGCAATCGCGTTCGCTGCCTTGTCGCCGATGCAGTCGGCGCCGAAGTGAACGCGCTGGTCGAGCACGTCCTCGACGGCCGTTGCGATCGTCTTCAGCGACATGTCGGCGACCGGTTCACCCTTCGGGCGACCGAAATGGGCGAGCAGGATGACCTTGGCGCCCTTCTCGGACAGCTCGCGGATGGTCGGCGCGACGCGCTCGATACGGGTCGCGTCGGTGACCACGCCGTCCTTGACCGGCACGTTGAGATCGACGCGCACCAGAACGCGCTTGCCGGCGATGTCGGTCAGATCGTCGAGGGTCTTGAAAGTCATCAGATGGTCTCCGGTGATAGTCTTTGGAAAAGGGTTGGATAGTCGATGACGAGGCCGTCCTCGTCCACGGGCAGGTCCGCGGTAAAGCTGCGGTCCTCGGCCTCGTAGCGATAGAGCCTGAAATCATCGAGGCAGGTGTAGTGCTGACCGTCGACAACGGGCTGAAACGTGTCGAACGGCACGTAGAGCATCTTCAGCCTGGCGGCGCCGGATTGGCTCACAAGGCCGAGGCGACGGATCGGCAGGGTGTTGGTGAAGGGCGTGCCGGCGAGATCGATATCGATGCAGCCGTCGAACTCGGGGAGGGGCGTGCCGCGTGCCGTTGCCCATTCGCCCGGAATGTCCGAGCGCAGGTGCAGGCTGCGGCCGTCTGTCGTGTCGACCATCAGCTTGCGCACGTGCCAGCTGTCGTCGCAGTCGATCCGGTAACGCACGCCATAGGGCGCGCCGTCGCGGCTGCCGATCAGAACGCCGACGGCGCGGATGACCGCGCCGTCGGTGGTGTCGATTTTCGTCAGCGTCAGGTGTTCGAGCCCTTCCCCTTCCAGCGGACGCCAGCGGACCGTCGTTGAGGAGAGGGCGCGAAACATCTGTCTTAGATGAGCTTGGCGAACGCGACCGCCGTGTCGGCCATGCGGTTCGAGAAGCCCCACTCGTTGTCGTACCAGGTGAGGATACGCACGAAGTTGCCTTCGACGACCTTCGTCTGGTCGATCGCGAAGATCGAGGAGTGGCTGTCATGGTTGAAGTCGCGCGAAACGAGCGGCTCTTCCGTGTAGCCGAGAACGCCCTTCAGCGCGCCGTTGGAGGCGGCCTTGATGGCGTTGGTGATTTCCTCGACCGAAGTGTTGCGCTTGGCGACGAACTTGAAGTCGACGACCGAGACGTTCGGGGTCGGGACGCGGATCGACGTGCCGTCGAGCTTGCCCTTCAGTTCCGGCAGAACCAGGCCAACGGCCTTGGCAGCGCCGGTCGAGGTCGGGATCATCGACAGAGCGGCAGCGCGGGCGCGGTACAGATCCTTGTGCATCTGGTCGAGCGACGGCTGGTCGTTGGTGTAGGAGTGGATCGTGGTCATGAAGCCGTGGCTGATGCCGATGACATCGTTCAGGACCTTGACGACCGGAACCAGGCAGTTCGTCGTGCAGGATGCGTTGGAGATGACCAGGTGGTCCTTGGTCAGCTGGTCGTGGTTGACGCCGTAGACGACCGTCAGGTCGGCGCCGTCGGCCGGGGCCGAGACGATGACGCGCTTGGCGCCGGCCGTCAGGTGGGCTGCAGCCTTGTCGCGCGCGGTGAAGATGCCGGTGCATTCCATCGCGATGTCGATGCCGAGTTCCTTGTGCGGCAGCGTCGCCGGATCCTTGATCGCGGTCACCTTGATCGGCTTGCCGCCGTTGATGGTGATCGTGTCGCCTTCGACCTTGACCTCGGCCGGGAAGCGACCGTGGATCGAGTCATAGCGCAGCAGGTGAGCGTTGGTCTCAACGGGGCCGAGGTCGTTGATCGCAACGACTTCGATGTCGGTGCGGCCGGATTCGACGATCGCGCGGAGCACGTTGCGGCCGATGCGGCCAAAACCGTTGATGGCGACTTTCACTGTCATGGGTCTCTCCCTGTCTGACTGACGTGGTACGAAAAAAGCGGGGCGCACCTTTCGGCGCGCCCCGCAGATTGATCAGGCGAGCTTCGTTTCCGCGGCGGCAACCACCGCCTCAGGCGTGATGCCGAAGTGCTTGTAAAGCTCCTTGTAGGGGCCGGAAGCGCCGAAGCTCGACATGCCGATGAAGGTGCCATCGCTGCCGATGAAGTGATCCCAGCCCTGACGGATGCCGGCTTCGACGGCGATCTTGACCGGCGAGTTGCCGATGATCGCCTGCTGGTAGTCTTCGCTCTGCTCGGCGAAAAGCTCGAAGCAGGGAACGGAGACGACGCGGGTCGAGATGCCCTTGGCGGTCAGCGTCTGGCAGGCCTTGACGGCGATTTCGACTTCCGAGCCGGTGGCGAAGATCGTGACCTTGGCGTCGGCGGCCGAGATCAGGTCGTAGGCGCCGCGGGCGCACAGGTTTTCTTCTTCGTACTCGGTGCGAACGGCCATAAGGTTCTGGCGCGTCAGCGCGATGCCGGACGGACGGTTGTGGCTTTCGAGCGCCAGCTGCCAGCACTCGGCCGTTTCCGTGGCGTCGGCCGGGCGGAACATCAACAGGTTCGGGATGGCGCGCAGCGCTGCCATGTGTTCGACCGGCTGGTGCGTCGGGCCGTCTTCGCCAAGGCCGATGGAATCGTGCGTCAGCACGTGGATGACGCGGATGCCCATCAGGGCGGCCAGGCGGATCGACGGACGGCAATAGTCCGAGAAGATCAGGAAGCCGCCGGAATAGGGGATGACGCCGCCATGCAGCGCCATGCCGTTCATGGCAGCGGCCATGCCGTGCTCGCGAACGCCCCAATGGATGTAGCGCCCGGAGAAGTCGTCAGGGGTGATCGACTTGGTCTGGCTCGTCTTGGTGTTGTTCGAGCCGGTCAAATCAGCCGAGCCGCCGATGGTTTCGGCCAGAACGCCGTTGATGACTTCGAGCGCGTCCTCGGAAGCCTTGCGGGTTGCCGGCGATGGCTTGGTTTCGGCGAGCTTCTTCTTGTAGTCGTCGATAGCCGAGGACAGGCGACCTTCGAGTTCGCCGGAGAAGCGGCGAACGAACTGGGCCTTCTTCTCGGCCTCGCTCTTTTCAAGACGGTCTTCCCACTCCTTGCGCGCCTTGGTGGAGCGCAGGCCGGCCAGACGCCAGGCGTCGAGCACGTCGGAGGGAACGACGAAGGCTTCGGCTTCCCAGCCGAGCGCCTTGCGGGTGGCGGCGATTTCCTCGGCGCCGAGCGGCGAACCGTGAACCTTGTGGGTGCCGGCCTTGTTCGGTGCGCCAAAGCCGATCGTCGTCTTGGCCGCGATCATCGTCGGCTTGTCGGACTTCTGCGCCTGGTCGATCGCAGCGGCGATCGCGTCCGGATCGTGACCGTCGACGGCGATCGTGTTCCAGTTGCTGGCGCGGAAGCGGGCGTGCTGGTCGGTCGAGTCGGCGATCGAGATCGGGCCGTCGATCGAGATGTTGTTGTCGTCCCAGAAGACGATCAGCTTGTTGAGCTTCAGGTGGCCGGCGAGCGAAATCGCTTCCTGGCTGATGCCTTCCATGAGGCAGCCGTCACCGGCGAGCACGTAGGTATAGTGCTCCATCAGGTCGGAGCCGAATTCGTCGCGCAGCTTGCGCTCTGCGATCGCCATGCCGACGGCGTTGGCAATGCCCTGGCCGAGCGGACCGGTGGTCGTCTCGATACCGGCGGCGTGGCCGTATTCCGGGTGGCCGGCGGTGCGGGCGCCGAGCTGGCGGAAGTTCTTGATCTCGTCGATGGAGATGTCTTCGTAGCCCGTCAAATAGAGCAGCGAATAGAGCAGCATCGAGCCGTGGCCGGCCGACAGCACGAAGCGGTCGCGGTTCGGCCAGGAGGGGTTCTTGGGGTCAAAGCTCAGATAGCGCGTAAAGAGGACTGTCGCTATGTCGGCTGCACCCATGGGCAGGCCAGGGTGGCCGGAATTTGCCTTCTCGACGGCATCCATGGAGAGGAAACGGATCGCATTTGCCATCCGGTCGTGTTTTTCGCGAGAGATCATGACTGTTCCGTTTGCGTTCGGTGGTCAGGGAACGGTCTCTATCCTCCAAAGACCGCGCAAGAAGCGGCTGACACATAGCAGGTGCGCCGTGCGAGTCAACAAATACGGGCCTTCCGCGGCCATTTGACGGCAGGTTGTTCCGGCTCCCGTCGCGGTGCTTGTTCCGCAATGCAGCAAGCCTACCGCACTGCCGTTGAAGAAAGCCGGCTACGCAATCCATCCACAGCTTCCGCTGTTGTTTGCTGTACTTGGCATTGTTGAGACTTACGTAATAGGTTTAAAAAAGATCGAGCCGAAGCGGCGGACGGGATTCGGGCGATTCGGCCTCATGGGCGAGGTATTCGGAACACATGCCGGCAAAGACTGTCAAAGCGGCGATCGACGAACTGCGAAACGCAGTGCAATCCCTGGAGAATGCGATCGACGGTCGATTTGACAGGGAGCGGGACTTCAGCGAGTTCGAGGGCGAGGTGCGACGCGTCAACACCGACCGGTCGCGACTGGCGCAGGAGCTCGATCAGTCGCAGTTCCGGGCAAACCGGCTCGAGGAGGTCAACCGTGAGGTTTCCCGTCGCCTCGTGACGGCGATGGAAACCATTCGGGCGGTGCTCGACCGCTAGGAACAAGCGACATGGCGCAGGTGACAGTTTCGATCGACGGCAAGGCCTATCGCATGGCCTGCGAGGAAGGGCAGGAAGATCATCTGATCGAGCTTGCCACCAATTTCGATCAGTATGTCGGACACCTCAAGACCCAGTTTGGCGAGATCGGCGATCTGCGCCTGACCGTCATGGCCGGCATCATGGTCATGGACGAGCTCAGCGAGGTCAATCGCCGGCTGAAGAAGCTCGAGGCCGAGGTCGGGAACCTGACGGACGGTCGAGACGCCGCGCTTTCGGATCAGATGAAGAACGAGGAGGCGCTGGCCTCCGCGCTCAGCGAAGTGACCCAGCAGATCCACGGCATTGCCGCCAAGCTGAACGGCCGCACCCCGACCCCGTCGAGCTGACAAGGTTTCGCCCTGACAAGGTTTCGGTGGCGAGCCACTGGCGCGAAGCACCGAGACACTTTATATATTGGATGCGGTCTGCGCTTCCCGACAGGAACCACAATCCCCGGGGCCATACTCGATCTCTAGGGAGCCGTCCCTGGCCGGGCTCGTGGGTCCGGACACATGGCGCCCACCTACTTTGTAGGCACCCGGGATCGTAAACTATCCATCGGTTGTGTGGATCGCACTTCTCCCTCCTTTCGACTGCTCGTTCAGTCCCCGGCAAAGGCCCGACGGATGGCGTCGGCCATGGCCTCGACGATCCGGTCCTTGCCGTTCCCGGCCTTTGAAATCCGCAGCACGACATTCGAGTGGTCGATCACGGTGTAGCCGTCATCGGCGGTCAGTTCGCGGCACCCGGACGGGATGCTGCTGCGGGCAAGCGGCGCGATGGCAAGGCCGGACACCACCGCCGCCATAAGGCCGCCGCTGGTGCGGCTGACATAGGCGACGCGGTTATCGATGCGGCATTTCCTCAAATTGCGCTGGGCAAGGTCGTCGCACCAGCCGCCTTCGAGATAGGTATAGGTCGCGATCGGTACGGGACGGCGTTCGTCGGTCCGGTGCTGCTCCGACGTCACCCAGACGGTCGGATCCATCATCAGCACCTCGTTCCTCGTCTTTCCGCCGGGCTCGAAGACGACGGCAAGGTCGATCTCTCCCGCCTCCAGCGCCGCGACATTGGTCATCGAGGCGCCCTGCTGCACGGTCACTTCGACGCCCGGGTGGATGGCCGCGAAACTGCCGAGCGCCTTCGGCAGGGTCGAGTTGATGTATTCCTCGGGCAGCCCGATCCGGACCGCACCGTCGAGTGCCGGCTGACGCAGCGCGGCGGCGGTGTCGTCGAGCAGGGTGACGATGCGCCTGGCATTGTCGACGAGCCGCAGCCCTTGCGGTGTCAGCACCACACCGCGCGAATGGCGCTCGAACAGG
The DNA here is from genome assembly GCF_000799055.1 of Ensifer sp. ZNC0028. Taxonomy (NCBI): domain Bacteria; kingdom Pseudomonadati; phylum Pseudomonadota; class Alphaproteobacteria; order Hyphomicrobiales; family Rhizobiaceae; genus Ensifer; species Ensifer sp. ZNC0028. The sequence continues at coordinate 13,818 of NZ_JTLA01000152.1, read as the reverse complement.
GCGTCGCCGAGCACATCCTCGAGCTTCCGGATCTGCATGCTGACGGCCGACTGAGTGCGCCCGACAATGTCTGCGGCGCGCGTGACGCTGCTGGTATCGACGACCGCGAGAAAGGTTCTGAGCAGATCGCTATCAAGGGGAAGGAGCATGGCGTCAACCATCAGAATTTCTGATGACAGTCATGCTTGCAATTCGTTTGTCAGATGTCAATGCGCGGACGAAGATCGTTCTGTCAGATCATCCTAGGCCCGAGTCCCTGCCATGAGCGTGCTTGCCGTTCTCGTCTTTTCCGACACATTCGCTGCCGCCCGACGCAGGGCAAGGCAATGGGCCGCCGATTTGCTGCTTGTCGAGGCGCCCGCCGAGGTGCCGGCGGACAGGCCGCTGCTGCTGCGCGACGCCGGGATCCCGGCAGTCGACTTCGACCTTCGGCCGCGAGAGCGGATAGTGGAGCAGGCGGTCTATCGGTCGCACTGGATGCTCTAGGCAGTCCCCGCGCCAATCCTTACGAGATGAGATCGAGCCTTGCGGCACGAAAGACGGCTTCGGCCAGATTGCCGGCCTGCAGCTTGCGCATGGCGTCTTCCAGCGCCCGGTCGATCCGGTCGAGGGGAATATCGGTTTCGCGCATCATGTCCTGGCGCGTGCGGCCGCGGGCGGCGAGCGTCAGGCAACGCAGTTCCAACGGGTCGAGTGCTTTCATCTGGTCCTTCATGGACGTCGGCTTTTCCACTGCTGCCTGCAGGAGCGCGTCCATACATCGAACGCGGGCATTAGTTCCTGCTAATTATTTGAAATCGCGTCTTTATTTGCATGCGGTCGCCGATGCGCGAAAGCGGAACCGTCGTCCATGATGAACGGAACGCTAATGCTGTGCCGAACCGGGAAGGCGCTGGCCGTGCTGTCGCAAACCGCGGCAAAAGCGGCGAAGCGGGTGGCTATGCATGGGCAACATCGGGTGTATAGGCTGGTGATTGAGCCGGGAATCGGCGAGAAAGTGACGGGTTGTGCCATTTCGGGAAGAAAATTCGTCCGCGACGATGGCATGAGGCAGGAGAGGGCACGATGTCACCGAAGGACTTGAAGGCGGCGCTGCGCAACGAGCGGCTGGCATTGCGCGATGCGATGCCCGCGGAGATACGGATCGAGGCGAGCCTGACCATGGCCGACCATGCGGGCGACGTCATTGCGCTCGACCCCGGTCATATCGTTTCCGGCTTCTGGCCGATCCGCTCCGAGGTCGATATCCGGCCGCTGATGGCGCGGCTGAAAAGCCGCGGGGCCCGGCTCTGCCTGCCCGTGATCATGGACAAGCAGACGATCGTCTTTCGCGAGCTGCTCGATGGTGTCGACATCATCGCCACCGGCTTCGGCACCACCGGGCCTGGCCCGGATGCACCGGTGCTCGACCCGGATATCATGCTCGTGCCGCTTTCGGCCTTCGACGCGACCGGTCACCGGATCGGCTACGGCGCCGGCTACTATGACCGGGCGATCGACCGGTTGCGCAACAAGGGGCACCTGCCGAAGCTGATCGGCATCGCCTTCGACTGCCAGGAAGTGGCCACCGTGCCGGCCGAACCGCATGATGTGGCGCTGGATGCAGTGCTCACCGAGAGCGGGTTCCGGCATTTCTAGATCACCGACGTAGCCGAGGAACGGCCCTGCGCCTTGAAATCGTGCAGGCCGCGGCGGACGATCGGTTCGCGATTCCCGCGGAATCGATCTTGGGCGTTTCCTGTCGGGCCAGGATCGTGTAGACGCTCTACCTCTTTGTTTTACGCAGGTCCGGCCGCAACTACCGCTGACGCGCTTCCGCCGGAGCTGCCCTGGTAGGATTTGAGCGAGCATGAGGCTTCTGTTTCTGGGAGATATGGTGGGCAAGACGGGCCGTACGGCGGTCTGGGAGCGGCTTCCGGGACTGATCGGCGACCTCAAGCTCGACTTCGTCATCGTCAACGGCGAGAACGCCGCCGGCGGCTTCGGCATCACCGAAGATATCTTCCTTGAGACAATTAACGCCGGCGCCGACGTGGTGACGACAGGCAACCACGTCTGGGACCAGAAGGAAGCGGTGGTCTTCTGCGAGCGGCACGACCAGTTCCTGCGCCCGGCCAACTATCCGGCCGGCACGCCCGGCCGCGGCTCCAACCTGTTCTTTGCCCGCAACGGCGCCCGCGTGCTGGTCGCCAACGTCATGGGCCGCGTCTTCATGCATCCCGAACTCGATGATCCCTTCAAGTCGGCCGAGGCGATCCTCGATGCCTGCCCGCTCGGCGAGCAGGCGGATGCGATCGTCTTCGACTTTCATGCGGAGGCGACAAGCGAGAAGCAGTGCTTCGGCCATTTCGTCGACGGACGCGCCAGCCTCGTCGTCGGCACGCATACGCACGTGCCGACCGCCGACCACCAGATCCTCAATGGCGGCACCGCCTATATGAGTGATGCCGGCATGTGCGGCGACTACGATTCCTCGCTCGGCATGGACAAGGAGGAGCCGCTCAACCGCTTCATCTCGAAGATGCCGAAGGGGCGCTTCGAGGCGGCGTCGGGTCCGGCCACCATCTGCGGCCTCGGCGTCGAGATTTCCGATCGCACCGGGCTTGCCGAGAAGATCGCGCCGCTGCGGCTTGGGCCGAGACTGGCGGAAGCGATCCCGGATTTCTGGTCTTAAGGCCAGGACAGGCGGCGTTCTGAGGCGCGGCGCAAAGCTGCGCGCGGGCACCTTTGGTTGTCCCGTATCGCCTTATCGGAATTGATTTTTTTCAAGGTGACAACCCCATCAAATGATGGCAGGTTATCGCGAAATCACGCCGGGCCGGGGCGTGATGTATTCGTGGGTTTTTGCAGAATGAATGGTGTCCGCAGTCCTGGATTGCGGGCATGTGCTGTTGTCGCCGCGTTTCGGGCTGATGCCCGCTGCGGGCGGTTTTGACCTGACAGCGTTCGCGGGCCGAAGGGCGCAAGGCCGCTGTATCATTTGATTGCTTGTGTGACTTTGCCTCTCGGATCGCTGCCGATCCGAGGATTTGTGCGGAGCGGGACGGGTAATGCGGCTGTTTTGCGCACAGGCCCCGCTCTGAATATTCAAAGCGATTGCGGTGGTTTGGTCGATTGGCTGCCCCTCGTGATCCAAGTGCATTCGGAGGGCATGCATGTTGTCTCAGTGGCATTTGCCGATGATCGTCGGCGCTTCTCTTTCCCTTCTATCCGCAATTGGTGCCCAGGCGCAGGACGCGCAATTGCCCGTCGTGACCGTCGCCAAGCCGGTCGTGCGGGACGTCATCGATAGCGACGAGTTCATCGGCCGTTTCGAGCCCGTCGACGAGGTGCAGGTTCGCGCCCGCATCGGCGGCTATCTCGACGAGGTCAATTTCACCGATGGTGCCCTGGTGAAGAAGGGCGACAAGCTCTTCGTCATCGACCAGCGCCCCTATCGCACGGCCCTCTCCCAGGCCGAGTCGACACTGGAATCGGCACGCTCCTCGCTGGAATTCGCCGAAGCCCAGTTCAAGCGGACGCAATCGCTGACGGGCACCGGCACGCTTTCGGTCTCGACGCTCGACGATCACCGCCGCGAACTCCTGTCGGCGCAGGCGCTTGTGCGCGGCGCGGAAGCGGCGGTCGAGCGCGCCAAGCTCGACCTTGACTACACCACCATCACCGCGCCGCTCAGCGGCCGCGTCGATCGGCGCCTGCTGTCGACGGGCAATCTCGTTCAGGCTGACCAGACGGTGCTGACGACGATCGTGTCGCTCGACCCGATCGATTTCTACTTCGACGTCGACGAACGGCGGCTGCTTTCCTATGCCCGGGTCGCGCGCGAGCGCGGCAGCGCGCTGCAGGAAGGCGGCGGCTCGCTCGAAGTGCTGGTCACCATCGCCGACTCGCAAGAGGAGCCGTTCAAGGGCAAGCTCGACTTCGCCGAAAACCGCGTCGATCCGCAGAGCGGCACGATGCGCGTGCGCGCCCGTCTCGATAACCCAAGCCTCGTGCTGCAGCCCGGCCTCTTCGGCCGTGTCCAGATCGAAGGCTCGAACACCTACAAGGCCGTTCTCATTCCGGACGAGGCGATCGGCGCCGACCAGAACGAGCGTATCGTCTACGAGGTGACCGGGGATGGAACAGTGGTGACCAAGCCCGTCCGTCTCGGTCCAAAGCTGCATGGCTACCGCGTCATCCGCTCCGGCATGACCGGCGACGAGACCATCGTCGTCAACGGCCTGATGCGCGCGCGCCCTGGCACCAAGGTGAAGCCGGAAACGGTCCAGCTTCCTCCTGAAGCGCAAGCGGTGGGGGCGGCTCAATGAGGTTCGCTCACTTCTTCGTCGACCGACCGATCTTTGCGTCGGTGCTGTCGATCGTCCTCCTGATCGTCGGCAGCATCGCCTATTTTCAGCTTCCCGTGGCGCAGTACCCGGAAATCGCCCCGCCGACGATCGTCGTTCGCGCCGCCTATCCGGGCGCCGACGCCGATACCGTTGCCAACACCGTCGCGACGCCGCTCGAACAGGAAATCAACGGCGTCGAGAACATGCTCTACATGTCCTCCTATTCGACCGCCGACGGTTCGATGGCGCTGACGATCACCTTCAAGCTCGGCACCGACCTCGATCAGGCCCAGGTGCTGGTGCAGAACCGCGTGTCGATCGCCGAGCCGCGCTTGCCGGAGGAAGTCCGGCGCATCGGCATCACCACCGCCAAGAGCTCGCCCGACCTGATGATGGTCGTGCATCTGCTCTCGCCGACCGAACGCTACGACCAGCTCTACGTCTCCAACTATGCGCGCACGCGCATCCGCGACCTGCTCGTGCGGCTCGACGGCGTCGGCGACGTCATCCTGTTCGGCGAGCGCGAGTATGCGCTGCGTGTCTGGCTCGACCCGGAGAAACTGTCGGCCTACGGCATGACGGCCGGCGACGTGGTGCAGGCACTGCGCGAGCAGAACGTGCAGGTCTCGGGCGGTTCGATCGGCGGTCCGCCGGCGCCGGGCGACAGCGCGTTCCAGTATACGGTCACGACGGACGGCCGCTTCAGCGATGCGCGGCAGTTCCGCTACGTCATCGTCAAGGCGACGGAAACCGGCCGTCTCGTGCAGCTGCAGGATGTCGCCCGCGTCGAGCTCGGCGCCCGCGAATACGTCAACAACAGCTATCTCGACGGTAGCCCGGCGGTGGCGCTCGGCATCTTCTCGCGGCCGGGCACCAATGCGCTCGACGCCGCCGAGCAGATCCAGAAGGTGATGACCGACGTTTCCAAGGACTTCCCCGACGGGCTCGAATATCGCATCGTCTACAACCCGACCGAGTTCATCTCGGAATCGATCAACGAGGTCTACAAAACGATCGCCGAGGCGGCCATTCTCGTCGCCATCGTCGTCCTCGTCTTCCTGCAATCGTGGCGAACGGCGATCATCCCGATCGTCGCCATCCCCGTGTCGCTCGTCGGGACCTTCGCTTTCCTCTATGCCTTCGGCTTCTCGCTGAACATGTTGACGCTGTTCGGCCTGGTGCTGGCGATCGGCATCGTCGTCGACGATGCGATCGTGGTGGTCGAGAACGTCGAACGAAATCTCGCGCGCGGCATGACCCCGCGCGAGGCCTCGCATGTGACCATGGACGAGGTGGGGGCGGCCGTCATCGCGATCTCGCTGGTGCTGACGGCGGTCTTCGTGCCGACGGCCTTCATCCCCGGTATCGCCGGCCAGTTCTACCTGCAGTTCGCCGTGACGATCTCGGTCGCAACGGTCATTTCCGCCTTCAACTCGTTGACGCTGTCACCGGCGCTCGCGGCCATCCTGTTGAAGCCGCACGAGAACGGCCATCATGAAAGCCGCAATCCGCTGACGCGGTTCGGCAAGGCCCTGGCGAACGGCTTCAACAACGGCTTCGACCGCATGGCGGCCGGTTATGCGTGGGTCGTGCGCAAGCTCGTCTCGACGAAGGTGGCGCTGGCCGCCTCCCTTATCGTCTTCGTCGGGCTGCTCGGGGCCACCTGGTACATGGCGCAGATCGTGCCCCGCGGCTTCGTGCCGACCATGGACCAGGGCTATGCGATCGTCGTGATCCAGCTTCCGGACGGCGCCTCGCTCGACCGGACGGACGCCGTGGTCAAACGCGCTTCGAAGATCATCGAGGACGTTCCCGGGGTGAAGAGCGCCGTTGCCTTTGCCGGCTTCAACGGTGCGACCTTTACCAACGCGTCCAATTCGGGCGTGGTCTTTGCCTCCTTCGAAAGCTTCGAAGAGCGGCTGAAGCACGGGCAGGGGGCCAACCAGATCATCGGCCAGCTCTATGGCAGCCTGCAGAGCATCCAGGAAGCCTTCATCATCGCCGTGCCGCCGCCCTCGGTGCGCGGCATCGGCAACTCCGGCGGCTTCAAGATGCAGATCATGGACCGGCAGAGCTCAGACATGCGCCGCGCGCTCGGGCTTGCCTACCAGATGATGGGTGCTGCCAACCAGACGGAAGGGTTGACCGGGGTTTTCACCACCTTCTCGGCCTCCAGTCCGCAATACTTCCTGGCGATCGACCGCGACAAGGCGCGCACACTCAACGTGCCGATCCCCAACATCTTCGAGGCGCTGTCGATCAACCTCGGTACGTCCTACGTCAACGACTTCAACGCCTTCGGCCGCGTCTACCAGGTGCGGGCGCAGGCCGACCAGCAGTACCGCGTGGAGCGCGACAACATCCTGGCGCTGAAGGTGCGCTCGGCAACCGGTGCGCTGGTGCCGATGGGTACACTCGTCGAGATCCAGGATACGGCCGGTCCGACGCTGGTGCAGCGCTACAACATGTACGTCTCGGTGCCGATCCAGGGTAACCCCGCGGTCGGCGTCTCGACGGGTACGGCTCTCGACAAGATGGAGGCGCTCGCCGCCCAGATCCTGCCGCAGGGCACGACCTTCGAGTGGACGGAACTCGCCTACCAGGAACGCCAGACCGGCAACACCGCGGTGTTCATCTTCGCACTGTCGGTCGTCTTCGTGTTCCTGGCGCTTTCGGCCCAGTACGAAAGCTGGGTCCTGCCGCTGGCGATCATCCTGATCGTGCCGCTCGGCGTGCTCTCGGCGCTGGTCGGCGTGTTCATCCGCGGGCTCGACAACAACGTGCTGACCCAGATCGGGCTCATCGTGCTGATCGGCCTTGCGGCCAAGAACGCGATCCTGATCGTCGAGTTCGCGCGGCAGGGCGAGGACGAGGGCAAGACGCCGATCGAGGCGGCGGTGGAAGCGAGCCAGCTGCGCCTGCGCCCGATCCTGATGACCGCCTTCGCCTTCATCCTCGGCGTTGTGCCACTGATGATCGCGACCGGCCCGGGCGCCGAAATGCGCCAGTCGCTGGGTACCGCGGTTTTCTCGGGCATGCTCGGGGTAACGTTCCTCGGCCTGTTCCTGACGCCGGTGTTCTACGTCGCGCTCCGGTCGTTCCGGCGACGCAAGGTGGCGGTGAGCGAGCCGGCGCCGCACCCGGCCGAGTAACGCAGGCCTCTCGACAATCGGACAAATGCCCCGGCAGCAATGCCGGGGCATTTGGCGTTGAAGAGGTTATCGTTTCTTGATCGTCCGCGGGGTCGGTGACGTAAACGTGAGCACCGCCTGCCGTTTGTAACTGGACGTGGCCGGGCCCTTGAACAATTCTCTCCCGGCCCCGTGACGCCACCGTTCGGTCGAGCGAAGGCAAAGGCTTCCATTCGCTGTTCAATACCTGCCTGCCGCGTGCCCCCAGGGCCCGAGGTCGGGCGGCAAGTGAGAGAGGTGAAGGCTGATGCTCCGGTACTTTGTCTACACATTCGCCGCCATATGGATCATCCACGCGTTCTGGCCATCGGTCGCCCATGCGCAGCAACAGCCGCGCCCCGTCAGCCAATGCCAGGCGATCGCCGAGACGATCCCCCAGGCCACCTTCGCCAGTTTCACGCCTGCTGCCACCACCAAGGGGCAGACGACGGCCGGCGAAGTGACGATCAGCTATCTCGGCCATTCCACCTTCCTGATCGAGACGCCCGGCGGCGTCTCGATCGCAACCGACTACAGCGGCTGGTATGCGCCGTCGGCGCCACCGACGGTCGCGACCATGAACAAGGCGCATTCGAGCCACTACACGCTGACGCCGGATCCCGCGATCAAGACCGTGCTGCACGGCTGGAGCGATAGCGGCCAACCGGCGCGCCACGACCTCGTGGTCGGCGACGCCTACATCCGCAACGTGACGACGGACATTCGTGCCGGTGGCGGCGCCATGGAGCACGACGGAAACTCGATCTTCATCTTCGAGGTGGCGGATCTCTGCATCGGGCATCTGGGCCATCTGCACCATGAGCTCGACGACAGCCACTATGGCCAGATCGGCAGGCTCGATGTGCTGATGGTGCCCGTCGACGGCGGGCTGACCATGGGGGCGGAAAGCATGAGCCGCGTCGTCAGCCGGCTGCGCTCGTCGCTGATCCTGCCGATGCATCGCCGCGGCCCGCCGATCGAGGCCTTTCTCGACATGTTCGGCGACGACTACGACAAGCGGTATGCCGACAGCGCCAGTATCAAAGTATCCCTGCGTTCCTTGCCAAGCAAACCGCTGATTTATATTCTCAAGGGCGTTTGAACATCCTGGGATCGCCCGATGAAGTTGCTCGTGGTTGGCGTATCGCTCTTTCTTTCCTTTTCAACTCTTGCCGAGGCCGGTGGCGTGCCGCCGCCGCGCATGCCGTCCCCAGAGGGACAACAGCCGCAAAGCCAACCGGAGATCGCGGTCCAACCAGTTTCTGAGCAGGAGATTTTCGCGATGCCCTCGGGCAATATCGGCTGCATCTATACGCCGGCTGGCGGCACGTCCGTCTATCAGCCCGCCGACGGCGGTCCGGAACTCGCCTGCGATATCGTCGCGCCGCGTTATGTCAGGGCGACACTTGGCCGGGTGGGGGCCGCCACGCTCAATCACGCCGTCGGCGATCCGAGCTGCTGCTCGGTCGGGACCGTTCTCGACTATGGGCAAAGCTGGTCGCGCGGGCCGTTCTCCTGCGTGTCGGAACGCACCGGTCTTTCCTGTCGTCGTGACGACGGCCACAGCTTCCTCCTCAGCCGCGCGCAGGTCTCGGCCAACTGAAAAACCGCCCCCCGGCTGGACGGAAAGCGGCAATAAAACTATAAGGCGCCCCATTCCATTCAAATTAATGCATGCAGAGGGTGCCATGGCTGGCCATTCACAGTTCAAGAACATCATGCACCGCAAGGGCCGTCAGGATGCGGTGCGCTCGAAAATGTTTTCCAAGCTCGCGCGCGAAATCACCGTTGCCGCCAAGTCGGGCATGCCGGACCCGGCAATGAACGCGCGCCTGCGCCTGGCGATCCAGAACGCCAAGGCGCAGTCGATGCCGAAGGACAACATCGAACGGGCAATCAAGAAGGCATCCGGTGGCGACGCGGAGAACTACGAAGAAGTGCGCTACGAGGGTTATGGCCCGGGCGGCGTCGCGGTCATCGTCGAAGCCTTGACCGACAACCGTAACCGCACCGCCTCCAACGTGCGCTCGACCTTCACCAAGGCCGGCGGCGCGCTCGGCGAAACCGGCTCGGTCTCCTTCTCCTTCGATCGCGTTGGCGAGATCACCTACAAGCTCTCCGTCGGTGACGCCGACAAGGTGATGGACGCGGCAATCGAGGCTGGTGCCGACGACGTCACCACCGACGAGGACGGTCACACGATCATCTGCGGCTTCGAAGCGATCGGCGAAGTCTCCAAGGCGCTCGAAGACACGCTGGGCGAAGCCGAAACGGTCAAGGCGATCTGGAAGGCCCAGAACACCGTTCCGGTCGACGAAGAAAAGGCACAGTCGCTGATGAAGCTCATCGACATCCTTGAAGACGACGACGACGTCCAGAACGTCTACTCGAACTTCGAAGTGTCGGACGAGATCCTGGCGAAGCTGTCTGCCTGATTGGGGCGACCGTCGCTTGAAGATTTCCTACCCGCGTCCGAAAGGGCGCGGGTTTTTCTTTGGATGGCCCGATGACCTATCAGTTCGCGATCTTCGATTTCGACGGCACGCTTGCCGATACGGCGGCAAGCTTCATGACGGCGTGCAATGCGGCTGCGCGGCGCTACGGTTTCCGCGAACTCTCGGTCGAGGAGTTCCAGTCGTTGCGGGCGATGGGCAGCCGCGAGATCATCGCGCAGCTCGGCGTTCCCGTTTGGAAATTGCCGCAGATCGCCACCTTCATGCGCCGGGCCATGGCAACGGAAGCCGCAAGCGTCCGGCTGTTTCCGGGCGCCGCTCAGCTTCTCTGGAAACTGAAGGCGGCGGGCATCGGCATTGCGATCGTGAGTTCGAATGCGGAAGAGGGTATTCGTGCCGCGCTCGGCGAAGCGGCTGCGACGATCGATCTCTTCGAATGCGGGGCCGCGCTCTTCGGCAAGGCACAGCACTTCAAGCGCGCGATCAGGCACTCCGGCCTCGATGCGGCTCGCATCCTGGCGATCGGCGACGAGGCGCGCGATATCGAGGCGGCGCGAAAGGCCGGTGTGGCGGCAGGGGCCGTCGCCTGGGGCTATGCCGACCCGGTCTTCCTGCAAGGGCTCGGGCCGGATCGGTTCTTTGCCAATCTGGAAGAGATCGCGCCCGCCTTCGGGACGATCTGATCGGCCGGCCTCAGGCCGCCTTGGCGAGATCGCGCTGGGCGTCGGCGAAGAGGCGAAGCGAATTCAGCCGCGCGTCCATGTCGAAGATCGGCATCGAGATGATCAGCTCGTCGGCCTTCGTCTGTTCCAGGAACGCCCCGATCTTGCGCCGGATCGTCTCGGGCCCGCCGACGATCGCATACATCATCGAATGGTCGACGAAGATCTTCTCGTCATAGCTCCACAGCCCATCCATCGACTGGACCGGCGGCGGGAACTGCCCGCGGGCATTGCGCCGCAGCGCCACGAAGGATTGCTGCATGGAGGTGAAGAGGTAGTTCGCCTCCTCGTCCGTTTCGGCGGCGACCCCCATGACGCCGACCATCACCTGCGGCTTGGCAAGGGTCTCGGAGGGCGTGAAGCGCTCGCGGTAGATCTCCAGCGCCGAAAGCAGCATGTCGGGTGCGAAATGCGAGGCAAACGCGAAGGGCAGGCCGAGCATGCCGGCGAGATGGGCGCTGAAATGGCTGGAGCCGAGCAGCCAGATCGGCACGTTGGTGTCGGCGCCCGGCACGGCGATGATCTTCTGGTCTTCGGCGACCGGGCCGAGCAGCGCCTGCAGTTCGACGACGTCGTTCGGGAAGTTGTTGCCGCTCGCCTCCATGTTGCGGCGAAGCGCCTGGGCGGTGCGCATGTCGGTGCCTGGCGCGCGGCCGAGACCGAGGTCGATGCGGCCGGGGTAGAGGGCCGCAAGCGTGCCGAACTGTTCGGCGATGACAAGCGGTGAGTGGTTCGGCAGCATGATGCCGCCGGAGCCGACGCGGATCGTCTTGGTGGCGGCGGCCACATGCGAGATCACGATCGAGGTCGCGGCACTGGCGATACCCTTCATGCCGTGATGCTCGGCCAGCCAGAACCGGGTGTAGCCGCTCTCTTCGGCTGCCTGGGCCAGTCGGCGCGAATTCTCCAGCGATTGGGCGACGCTGCCGCCTTCAGTGATCGGGGAAAGATCGAGGACGGAGAAAGTCGCCATGGCAAAGGCCTTCATTGAGAGAAATTGATGCAAGGCTATGTAAGCTCAATTTTCCTCAATCCAAGGGCGCTGCCGAAGAAAACCTGAGTCCGCGTCTCAACTGTGCGTATGTTTTTGTTTTGTTCACTTTTTGCTGGCAGCGTCCGGGCTGACATCATAGGGTGAAATCCATGCAGACCACGATTCGTATCATCGGTATCGATCCGGGGCTCCGCCGTACCGGCTGGGGCATCATCGAGACGCTCGGCAATTCGCTGCGTTTCGTCGCCTCGGGCACGGTGACCTCGGATGGTGACATGGATCTCGCCTCCAGACTTTGCCAGTTGCATGACGGGCTTGCCGAGGTGGTGCACGGCTATCAGCCGCATGAGGCCGCGGTGGAGCAGACCTTCGTCAACAAGGACGCGACGGCGACGCTGAAGCTCGGCCAGGCGCGCGGCATCGCCATGCTGGTGCCGGCACGCGCGGGCCTGAGGGTTGCCGAATACGCGCCGAACGCCGTCAAGAAGGCGGTGATCGGCGTCGGCCACGGCGAGAAGCAGCAGATCCACATGATGCTGAAGGTTCTGATGCCGAAGGCCGAGTTCAAGGGCAACGACGCGGCGGACGCATTGGCGATCGCCATCTGCCATGCCCACAACCGGCAATCGGTGACGAGCCGGCTTGCCGCATTGATGGCGTAGTTGCGCCCGTCATAAAGTGTTACAGCGTCCTTAGCGCGTCTCGTCAGACGCGCGGCGCTGTAGAGACGATAATTTCCGATGGTCCGGTGACCATCACAGCCCACCGCGAGAGACGCCACATGATCGGCAAATTGAAGGGTACCATCGACGAGATCGCCGAGGATCACGTCGTGCTCGATGTGCATGGCGTCGGCTACGTTGCCTTTTGCTCGGCGCGCACCTTGTCCAGGCTCGGGTCTGCCGGCGAGGCGGCCATCCTCTTCATCGAGACCTATGTGCGCGAGGACCAGCTGAAGCTGTTCGGCTTCCTGACGGCGTTGGAGCGGGAGTGGTTCCGCCTGCTGCAGAGCGTACAGGGGGTCGGTTCGAAGGTGGCGCTGGCCGTGCTTTCCACCCTGACGCCGGGCGAACTGGCCAATGCGATCGCGCTGCAGGACAAGACCTCCGTCTCCCGTGCGCCCGGTGTCGGGCCCAAGGTGGCGGTGCGCATCGTCACGGAACTGAAGAACAAGGCGCCGTCCTTTGCCGGCGAGATGTCGGCGTCGATCGGCCTCAAGCAGGAGCTTGGCGAAGGCGTCGCCTCCGCGCCGGTTTCCGATGCGGTTTCGGCGCTTACCAACCTCGGCTACTCGCGTGACCAGGCAGCCAATGCCGTCGCAGCGGCCCTGAAGAACGGCGGCGAAGGCGGCGACAGCGCCAAGCTCATTCGCCTTGGCCTGAAAGAACTGGCGCGATGAACGCTTGCCTTGGCCGGGTGCAGAAGGCAGAACGCATCGTGCCCGGCATGATGACGGGTTGCAGCGCTGAGCTGCCCGACCGAATGGAACGAACGCATGACTGACGCCGCACGCCTGATAACGCCGGAAAAGCGCGGTGAAGACATCGATGCGACCATGCGCCCGCAGACGCTGGACGATTTCACCGGCCAGGCGGAAGCGCGCGCCAACCTGAAGATCTTCATCGAGGCCGCAAAGAACCGCGGCGAGGCGCTCGACCATGTGCTCTTCGTCGGCCCGCCGGGTCTCGGCAAGACGACGCTGGCGCAGATCATGGCCAAGGAACTCGGCGTCAATTTCCGCTCGACCTCCGGCCCCGTTATCGCCAAGGCCGGCGATCTCGCCGCCCTGCTCACCAATCTCGAAGAGCGCGACGTGCTCTTCATCGACGAAATCCACCGGCTCAATCCGGCGGTCGAAGAAATCCTCTACCCGGCGATGGAAGACTTCCAGCTCGATCTCATCATCGGCGAAGGCCCGGCGGCACGCTCGGTGAAGATCGATCTGTCGAAGTTCACGCTGGTGGCGGCGACCACCCGGCTTGGCCTTCTGACGACGCCGCTTCGCGACCGTTTCGGCATTCCGGTGCGGCTCAATTTCTACACGGTCGAGGAACTGGAATCGATCGTCCGGCGCGGCGCCCGGCTGATGGGGCTCGGCATGACCGACGACGGCGCCCGCGAGATCGCCCGTCGCGCCCGCGGCACGCC
>NZ_JTLA01000151.1:0-16210 GCF_000799055.1 Ensifer sp. ZNC0028 | reverse complement strand
CAGCCTTCAGCCTAACTCAGCAAGGCGGCCGTCACCGGAGGGGTACATAAACCCCGACGGGTTTAGCGTGTTCATCGATCGAGCGGCGGAGAGAATCAAATAGGCATGGAACTAGTTTCAGTGCCAGCCGTTCCTGAGGAGGGCCTAGCCTGTTGAAGGCTTAGGCTCGACACGCGCACGTTCTTTCATGGCCCTTGGTCGCACCCGGGGCCATATTTTTTTGCCGGAGCCCGGAACCCCTCTTGGGCAACGACGTTCTAGCGTTTGTGAAACCCTGAGCCCCCCGATCAGGGCGACACCTTCATTGTCCCTCAAGGGAATGAAGCTCGATAAGTGCCCATGGCCTCGTCATCCCCGGACGAGGCCATTCCTTTTATGTGATCTCTGTCCCCCTGCAAAAATAGGCGCTCCGAAAAGATGAGAACGGCATGAGAAGGGTTCGGCTACGCCGAGTTCGCATGCCTATCGCGCTATCGCGTCACCAGTCCCGACTTCGAAAAGCCGGAAGGCTTGTCTTCTTCGCCGTCATGATCCGGATGGGGCCCTTCGCTCGGGGACCAGATCCCTGCGGCGCGATCCAACCAGATCGTCACGACACGATAACTAAACGGTGCAGGTGAAGAGCCGTCGTTGCAGTCGAGATCAAAGATCGCAACTTGCCGCGAAACCGGGCAGCAGAATTTCAGCGATTGCGTTTTTTCCATTCCCGGTATGGCGCAAGCAACTGACCCGGAAAGCGCTTTTGTATCTCTTCTTCAGTCAATGCAATCCGCGACAGCACCTCATTGCGCTCCGGGCCATCACCGCATTCGCTAGCGGCCTCGAGATCGGACATGAGGGAAAACACCTCGTCCCCAGTCATCGCCTCGAGTTGGCCGGCAAAATCTACGATTGGGATGCCCTTATAGTCCGTCATGGAGAACCTCCAGCCCTTCCGAGGCATAAATGGTCACATCGACTTGAAGTTCCGCCCGACTCATGAGGGCCAAGACGGGACATTTGAATGCGGCGTCTGCCTTTGCGATATGCTTTTCGCTCGAGGCGACCTGCCACGTATATGTGTCCGAAGTCAGGGGCCCTCTCCGTCCCTCGGCACACCTCTTATCCCTTGTGGTCTGGACGGAACAGGGTTTCAATGCCTAACTCGTCGCCCCACCCCGCTCGTTCGCAGAACATCAATCCGGATCGCCAAAGAGCAGGACTGACAAGCCCTCATTTCCTATCTCAAAGCAAAATGAACCGACCCAGCTATATAGACCATTAGCAGCAGATCGGCGCGCCCGGAGACCACTGCGCGCCCCGCTTCGGATGCAGGCGCCTAAGTGCCGCACCGGCGCGGGGATCTTGGTAGGCTGACGTTGCTAGCGTCCGGTGATCCCGGGGAAAGCGATCAGCATGGCGACTCCAAGGATCTGCAACATGATGAACGGCACCAGAGACCGGAAAATGATGCCCAGCGTAATCCCTGGAGGTGCGACTGACTTTAGATAGAATGCGGCCGGTCCAAAAGGTGGCGACAGGAACGATACCTGCATGTTCATACAAAAGAGGACACCGAACCAGACTGGATCCATGCCAAGGGATTTGATGATTGGCACAAAGATCGGCATCGTCAGAAGCGCGATACCCACCCAATCGAGAAAGGCGCCGAGTACGAACAGGATCAGCATCATCACGAGCACGATCACCGTCGGATTGTCGGAAATGCCTGTAATCATGCCCGAGACGAAATTCACGCCACCCATCAGGTTGTAGACGCCAACAATGGCGGTTGCGCCGATACCGATCCAGACGATCATGCCAACGGTTGAAAGCGTCTGCATCGCCGCATCGCGCAGCAATTTGTAAGAGAACTCGCCACGCAGAATGGTCGAAAGGATGACGCCACCGACGCCGATGGCGGAGGCTTCCGTGACGGACGCAATGCCCCCGTAGATCGATCCAAGAACGACGAACACGACCAGCACAGGAAGCGCAAGGCCTTTCAAAAGACGAAGCTTCTCTTCGTTCGGGATCGGCGTTGTATCGACGGGCGGAACGATGCCCGGCGTAAAGTAGGCGCGCACGAGGATATAGGCGACATAGAACATCGCCAGCATGAAGCCGGGCAAGAAGGCGGCGGTGAACAGCTCGCCGATGGACACGTTCGCGGTTAGTCCATAGATGATCAGGACGATTGAGGGCGGTATCATCGTCCCGAGCGACCCGCCTGCGCAAACGACGCCGATCGCCAGGTTGCGATCATAGCCGAGACGCAGCATTTGCGGCAACGCGATAAGGCCGAGCAGCACGATTTCGCCACCGATGATGCCGCTCATGGCGGCGAGGATCACCGAGACGAAGACGGTTTGCACCGCAACGCCGCCGCGTATGCGGCCGGCAAAAAGCTTCATGGCGTCGAAGAGGTC
The DNA here is from genome assembly GCF_000799055.1 of Ensifer sp. ZNC0028. Taxonomy (NCBI): domain Bacteria; kingdom Pseudomonadati; phylum Pseudomonadota; class Alphaproteobacteria; order Hyphomicrobiales; family Rhizobiaceae; genus Ensifer; species Ensifer sp. ZNC0028. The sequence goes on along the minus strand of NZ_JTLA01000151.1, from coordinate 13,802 downwards.
ACGCGCGATGCCCGAGCGGTCGAGGATTGCCGCCATCAGCACAAACATCGGCACTGAAACGAACACGAAGTTCATCACGAAGGAATAAACGCGGCTTGTGATGAGCGGGATCGACATAGGGCCGAACCAACCGAGCGCGAAGATAAGCGCCACGAGCAGGGTGACGAAGGCGAGCGGCATGCCGGAGAGCAGCAGCCCAACCATCATCACGAACATGAGCAGAGTGCCCCAGCCGATGCCGAGTGCCTGCAGATTGATGCTGAAATCAAGGAAATCGGCCATCGCTCAGTCCTTTGAGGCTCGCTTGGCGTAGTTGACGGCAAGAATGAGGAACTGGACGACGAGCAGGATCATCACCACGAGGATGAAGATCTTGATCAGGGCCGGTGTCGGTGGGCTCCAGGCACTGCCGGTGGTCTCCAGGCGGATCTCACCGGAAGGAGTGACCACAGCCCGTTCGACCATGTGGTAGGCGGCAAAGGCAAAGAAGCCGCTAGCAAGGGCGCTGACGAGGGAAATAGCGATATCGGCAAACCGGCGCGTGCGTGGCGAGAAGTGATCATAGAGCAGGACGACACGGATATGGCTGTTGCGGGCGGTGCAATAGAGACCGCCGAAGACAAAAGCCCCACCGCAAAGGAAGACGGTCGTCTCGTGTGCCCAAATCGTTGGACTGTTCAACACGTACCGCAGAAACACTTCCAAGAGCAGGATGAGTGCTGCGAGCACGATGCCGATGGCGAAAACATAGCCGATCCTGTCGATGAAGCGGCCGAGCACGCCGGCTTCGCGAACAGCCCCGACGACCTCGTCGCCCCTGGCGGCATCGGCGTCCTCTGAAAACGTGTCTCTTGTCATGCCTCTCTCCCTCGGCACGAGAAAGCGACGGCCCGGACGGACCGCCGCATGGAATCGGTCAGAGGAGACCCTTTTCCTTGAGGTAGGCCGTCAGGGTGTCGAACACCTTCTGGGCCATCGGCGAGCGCTTCGCAATGTTCTCCCATTCGGCGACCCCAAGCTTGCGGAACTTGGCGCGCTCCTCGGCAGACCAGTCATGGATCGTGATCGTGCCTTCGGCCTTGGCGGCCTCCACGGCCTTCTGGTCGGCGGCCTTCAAGCCGTTGATCTGGGTCTGCTGGAACTCCTTGACGGTTTCCTCAAGCATCTTCTTCAGGTCATCCGGCAGCGCGTCCCACTTCGCCTTGTTCATCGAGACCTCGACAAGCGGCAGCGAATGGAAGCCGGGATACACCGGATGTTTCGCGACGCCATTGAGGCCCTGCGCCTGATTGACGGAAAACACGGAATAGTCCGCCGCATCCACAACGCCCTTGTCGATCGAGGTGTAAACTTCGGAGGACGGCAGGTTGACCGGGGCAGCGCCTGCGGCTGCAAAGACGTTGGCTATCGGACCTTCCGGGGCGCGCATCTTGAGGCCCTTCAGATCATCGACGCCATCGAGAGGCACGCGCGACACGAAGGCTTCCAGGCCCGGCGTCGAAACGCCGATGAAATGCAGGCCGTAGGAGCCGAGCAATTCCTGCATGATCTCCTTGCCGCCGCCGTTCTCGACGAAGTCGATCATCTGCGCCGGATCGGACCAGGCGCCGACCGGGTTGGAGATCAGTCCGAAAGCCGGATCCTTGCCAGCCCAGTAGGACGAATCGCAGATCTGACCATCGAGAATGCCGCCGGCGACGGCATCAAGCGTTTCGTTGTATTCCACGACGGAGCCGACCGGCAAAAGCTCGATCTTCACCTTGCCGCCGGAGCGTTCGGCAACGAGGTCGGTCCAACCCTTCTGGTATTCGAAATTCGGATTGCCCGCGGGGTCCGAGGACTGAAAGCGGAACGAGAACTCCTGCGCAAGCGCCGTGCCAGCAAGGCCGATGGCCGATATGACGGCAAATGTGGTGCCAATAAGAAAACGCTTCATTCTAAACTCCTCCCATGAGTCTTTAAGTTTGCCTTTCAGATGAACTAACCCGTCGACGGCTTCGGTTTGCGCACGGCCCAGGCAGCCTTGCCGGCACGAGCGGAAAACCGCACGTCAAGCAGCGCCGGATCGATCTCTTTCTCGAGCTGCTGCAGCATCGCTATCCCGTATGCCACCAGTTCGTCGGATGCCGCACAAGCCTTCTCCTCCGAGCCGGCAAGCATGAAATCCATGATCGCAAGATGCCGTTCGGCGCTGCCGAGAATGCCCTCGCGACCACTGATCTGGTTGATATGCAGGAAGCCTATGCGCCGGGCGATTGCGTGCAAGGGGCTCAGCACCCGGTCAAGGAAGCGCTCGCCGGAGGCGCGGATGACCAGCCGGTCGAAGGATTTATCGATGGCATTGAAGGCGTCCAGTGACAGCGCGTCCAGTTCTGCTGCGAGCTTGCGGCGCAGGTAGTGCAAGGCCGCACGGTCATTGGCGGTTATGTTTCGGATGGCTGTCGATGTAACGAAACGGTTGAGGTCGCGGCGCAATTCGGCCAGACGCTTTTCACGCGATAGATCAATCGGCGCGACACGCAGTCCATTGCGCGGGCGGATCTCCAGAAGTGTTTCGGCCGCGAGGCGACGCACAGCCTGATGTACCGGCGTGCGGCCGAGATCAACCATGACCTGAAGGTCCTGCGTGCGAATCTCCTCACCCGGCGCAATCCGCATCGCGACGAAGAGCTCCTCGATGCGTTCATAGGCGACCGTCGTCAGGTCGCGGTTCTGTTCCAGTGACCACACCCCCTCTATTCCGGCGACGGGCGTGATGTCTCGCTTTGTATCTTCTTTTTCCACCCGCATGGTCTCTTGCAAAAAACATTCCCAGTGGCTATTGCGATCGTTACGTGATATTTCACAGAATATCATAGAATGTCAATTGCAGCACACGGGTTTCCTGAACTCACAGGCGACGAGCCGCCGCGTCAGCGCATTGCGAGTGGCATGGAGGAGGTAAAGGTGAAGATCACAGCATTGGAAACGTTGCGAACGGAGGAGTTCGCGAACGTTCTTTGGGTTCGCGTCCATACAGACGCCGGCGCCATCGGCCTTGGTGAAACCTTTTACGGCGCTGGCGCGGTCGAAGCGCATATCCACGATACGCTTGCCGCGCGTCTTCTGGGGCAGGACCCGCTGCGCATCGAAGCGCTGAACCGGATCATGACCGACTTGCCGATGGCTCAGTCCTCAACGGGTGCGGAATACCGCGCCGCATCGGCCATCGACATTGCGCTTTGGGACCTGTTTGGCAAGGTCTGCGATCAGCCGGTTCACCAAATGCTCGGCGGCCTTTGCACCGACAAGCTGCGTGTCTACAACACCTGTGCCGGGTATGGCTATGTCCGCAGCAACAACATCCGCCCGGTCGACACTTGGAACCTCGGCGCTGCCGAGGGGCCCTATGAGGATCTTGCCGGCTTCATGACCGATGCCGGGGCGCTGGCGGAGAACCTGCTCGAAAACGGCATTTCCGCCATGAAAATCTGGCCCTTCGACCCGGCCGCCCAGGAGAACCGCGGTCTCTTCATCTCCGCCGAGCAGATGAAGAGGGCCATCGATCCCTTTGAAAAGATCCGCAGGCGCGTGGGCGACCGCATGGAGATCATGGTGGAGTTCCATTCACTCTGGAACCTCCCGACCGCCAAAAAGATCGCCCGTGCCCTCGAACCCTACGCGCCGACGTGGTACGAAGACCCGATCCGCATGAACTCGCCGCAGGCGCTCGCCGAATACGCCGCGTTCACGGATGTGTGGGTCTGCGCCAGCGAAACGCTCGGCTCACGTTTCCCCTACAAGGACATGTTAGAGCGTGACGCCATGCACATCGCCATGGTAGATCTGTGCTGGACTGGCGGCCTCACGGAAGGCCGCAAGATAGCGGCACTGGCAGACACCTATCACCGCCCCTTCGCTCCACATGACTGCACCGGCCCGATCGGTTTCGCCGCGGCGATCCACGCCTCTTTCAGCCAGCCGAACACATTGATCCAGGAATCCGTGCGCGCCTTTTATACCGGTTGGTACAAGGAACTGGTGACGGTCCTCCCCACCATCAAGGACGGATACGTCCTGCCGATGGATGGCCCCGGCCTCGGTGTCGATCTTCTACCGGCAGTTTTCGAGCGTTCCGACCTCATCTGTCGCAAGTCCGAACTCTAAGGAGCCCGCCATGACGAACAGGCTTTTCGACCTTTCCGGCCGCACGGCGCTCGTTACGGGTTCGACACGCGGTCTCGGCAATGCCATCGCGCGGGGGCTGGGCGACGCCGGTGCCCATCTCGTACTGAATGGCCGTTCGGTGGACGCGGTCGCAGAGGCGTCGAAAGCCATGCGCGCCGACGGCTATACCGTCTACGAGGCCGCATTCGACGTGACCAGCGAGCCTGATGTCGTCAAGACATTCGAGCGCTTCGATACCGAAGGGCTGGAGATCGACATACTCATCAATAATGCCGGCATCCAACATCGCCAACCGATGGTCGAACTTGCGCTTGCCGACTGGCAGCGTGTCATCGATACCAACCTCACCAGCGCTTTCCTTATCGGCCGCGAAGCTGCTCGCCGTATGATTGCGCGCGGTCACGGCAAGATCGTCAATATCGGCTCCCTGACCAGCGAACTCGCGCGCGCCACCGTCATCCCCTATACGGTCGCCAAGGGCGGCGTGAAGATGCTGACGAAGGGCATGGCAGCAGAATGGGCCAAGGACGGCATTCAGGCCAACGCCATCGGCCCGGGTTACATGCTCACCGACATGAACGAGGCACTGATCAAAAACCCGCAATTCGACGCCTGGGTGAAGGGGCGCACCCCTGCCGCGCGTTGGGGCAAGCCGGAGGAACTGGTGGGCGCCGCCGTGTTCCTTTCCGCGCCGGCCTCCGATTACGTCAACGGCCAGATGATTTTCGTCGACGGCGGCATGCTGTCGGTACTTTAAGGAGGTAGACATGCGCGCTGTTGTTGCCCATGCAGCACACGATCTTCGCCTGGAGGAGTGGCCTGAGGAGGCAGATCCCAGCGAAGGCGAAGTCCTCATCCACGTAGCCGCCGGCGGCATCTGCGGCTCCGACCTCCATTACTACCACAACGGCGGCTTCGGGACCGTGCGTCTGCGCGAACCGATGATTCTCGGCCATGAGGCATCCGGCACCGTCGCCGCGCTCGGCAGGGGCGTGACTGGCCTTGCACCCGGCGACCTCGTCGCCATCAACCCGTCGCTGCCCTGTGGCCACTGTGAGGAGTGCCAGCGCGGCTTGCGCAACCATTGCAACAACATGCTTTTCCGCGGAAGCGCAATGCGCTTTCCCCATGCGCAGGGGCTCTTTCGCGGGGCGCTGATCGTTCCGGCTCACCTCCTCTACCCGGTCGGCTCCGGCGTCGATGCCGGCCTTGCCGCGTTGGCCGAACCCTTTGCGGTGTGCCTGCATGCAGTCAAGCAGGCGGGTTCGCTGCTTGGCAGGACGGTCCTCGTCTTCGGTTGCGGTCCGATCGGATGTCTGACCATCGCGGCCGCCCGTTTTGCCGGCGCGCAGCGCGTCATCGCCTGCGATGTCGTTCCCGAACCATTGAAGATCGCCGAACGCCTCGGCGCCGATGAAATCGTCATCAACGGCGCGGACGCGACGGGCCTCGACCGCTACAAAGCCGGCAAGGGCCGGATAGACGTCGCGTTCGATTGCTCAGGGCATCCGGCGGCAGTCGCCACCGCGATCGAATGCCTTCGACCGCGCGGCACGCTCGTTGCCGTCGGCCTCGGCGGCGCGATGCCGTTCCCGCTTCCTTCCGTCGTAACCAAAGAACTCAAGATCGCAGGCAGTTTCCGCTTCGATGCCGAATTCGGCGAGGCCGTCGACCTCATCTCGAACCGGCGTATCGATCTCTCCCCGACCATCAGCCATACGTTCGAAGTGGCGCGTGCCGTGGAGGCGTTCGAGCTGGCTGGCGACCGCAGTCATTCCATGAAGGTTCAGTTGACGTTCACCTGATATCGGATGGTGGTGACGCAGAACTGCTTCCAACGCTTGAGAGGAACCGGGCCGATAGCGGCACGTGTCCGTTCACCGGATCCGTCAGGCTGACCCTGACCTGGCGCCACTCGGCTAGACGCACGCAGCGGATGGCATTGCGCCAATAAAACTAGCAACAGTTGTGGAGTTGCGTAACACAAATTGATTAGGCAACTAATTCTCCTGTATGATTGTGATCGAGCCGCATATTTGCGACGATGCAACCGTGGTTGCACAACAGAACTAATCCATGGTTGTGTATTCATTGCCGTGCGGCCACTGAATTAATGTACGTATTGCGTTTTGTATGGTTTGACGACCTTCACGAATGAGGCCCCGCCTGTTCCTGCGGGGCCTCATTTTTATGCCCAGAGCGAACAGGTCGCCACTCCCTCTCCGATCAAGGCGATGTGGAGGCGATGGCATTGCCGAAAACGGTTTCAAAAATTCTCCGTCACATTCTGCCCACCTCATTAATTCGCGTCTGCATGAGATGACCGGCGAAGACGGCAATAAGGTTGGTCGTGGAACGGCCGCAGCTGCATGCGGCGTGCCTTCGTCGCGGGTCACGTGGCTCGAGCGCAGCTTCAACGTCCGTTCGCGACAGTCAAACGAGCATTGACAAATTAGGTCGCCCGTCCTAATAACGAGAGTTAGGACAGTTGCCCTAGTTTGATTTGGGGGAAGATTCATGGCCGCGGCCCTAGCGAGTGACTTTCAGCTAACAAAAACGGCCACGACCTTGACCTTGCAAAACAGGCAATCGCGAACGGTGATATCGATCTCGTGGAATTCGGTCTGCCCTTCTTCGCCAACCCTGATCTCGCGTGGATGATTGCGGATATGCCGAACTTCCATTCTTAAAGGGCGAAGAGACGTCCGCTGACCAAGGTGTCCAACAGGGAGGCAATACGATGGCAAGTCGGGCGACGCGCGAGAAGATTGTTGGCGTGGCGGACGACTTGTTCTACCGCCAGGGATTTGAGCACACATCTTTTGCCGACATCGCCGAGCGCGTGAAGATATCTCGCGGCAACTTCTATCACCATTTCAAGACGAAGGACGACATCCTCGACGCGGTAATCCAGAAACGCCTGGCGGATCGCAATGGAATGCTGGAGCGATGGGAGGTGGAGGGCACGTCGCCAGTCGAGCGGATCTCCGGCTTCATCGATATCCTGATCGTCAATGGGGAGAAGATCAAACTTTATGGTTGCCCGATCGGAACGTTAACAAGCGAATTGGCAAAGCTGAACCACGCGGCGCAGCCAGAAGCCAGCAGATTGTTCATGCTGTTCCGGACGTGGCTCCGCCGTCAGTTTGTCGCGCTTGGCCGAGAAACGGATTCGGATGTGCTTGCCATGCATCTTCTTGCCCGAAGCCAGGGCGCCGCGATCCTTTTCAATGCCTTCAAGGATCAAGACTTCGTTCAGCGCGAGGTTGATCAGATGAAAGACTGGTTGAAGGAAACCGCTGCAAAGGCTTCACGAACAAAACCACTCGAGGGGGGATAGCGCGAGAGCGCCTCTTTCATTCCATCACAGTTCAATAAACGGGACGGATCATGTTTATCGTATTTCTCAGGTTTTCCGACAACAGGACGCAGGCTGCCCAATTCCTTGAGGGTCACAATGCCTGGATCAAAAGAGGCTTCGACAGCGGGACTTTTCTTCTTGCAGGCAGCCTCCAGCCGAACGCGGGCGGGACACTTCTCGCCCATAATATAGATCGGAAAAGCCTTGAGGCCTTAATTCAAGAAGATCCTTTCGTGTCAGAGCGTGTGGTGAGCGCCGAGATCCACGAAGTCACGCCAGGCCGCGTCGATGAACGGTTGATTTTCCTAAAAGCTTAATCGCCGAGCGGAACGGTCCTTGGTGATGACGGACGGATGCGCGACCGCTCCGCAGTTCATCAACCAAGTCCAATGCCCTTTCGATCTCCAACATTTTTCGACTTCTCGAAAATCTGCCTCGAAGGCTTTCTGCCCCGCCTGAATTGGCGAAGGATCTCCGCCAGACGGGAGAAGTTCTGAACGAACTTTCTGGCGTCCAATTTCCGCTGCATCGCACAATTCGACCACGCCCCACATCGGCCGGGCGTTGAAGGACGAAAATGAATTGCACGCCGGACACGACAGATTAACTATGCGTCGGAGCGTGATCGAGATGGGCCGGAGTTCCGCTCCAGCCACATGGCGGTTTCAAAAAGCTCATCTTCGCCACAAAGCCCTTTGCGAAATTGATCCGTGATGTGGCGCGCCAATCGGTCCGCACGCTTCCCATACCGTGGGATATCGCACCAGATGCAGACACGATCGAAAGTGCGCTGAAGCAGCTCGAGATCCTCGGGGCTGATCTGCGCGCCCTCCTTACGGGATACATCTACCATGGTGACCTCCTCGACGAGCGGGCTCGTATCTGGCCATGGCCGGGTCGCGACCGGCTCGTCCAGATATGTCAGGTATCTGAGAGCGACTCGCCCGCGGACGCCGCTAAGATAAAGCTGCATCAGTCGTTTTGCGATTGCTTCAGCCGCACGACACTGCCGCGTCAATCCACGCTCGCGCAGAATGTCGTTGAAGACCCGTTCGATCTGGTTCATTTCGTGGGGGAGAAGCGTCCTTGGACGTGTCGAGAGATACATCTCGCGACCTCCTAGACTGGGGCGAAAGCGCGAATGATCTTCCAGCCGCCGGGGCCCTTGTTACTGCCCAGCGATGCAAAGAGTATGCGCCGATCTGGCGACAAGGCAACTGGCACGACACATGCGAGCGACAAGGCCGCATCAAATGCGCGCCGGATACCGGCAGCCCGCAGTTGCAATACACGAGATGGGCGCAACTTGCCGCTCTTTCTTGAGAGGGGCAGTCCGTTCAGTCATTTTGTTGGACGGTCCCACGCTCCATCCTCAAGTTGCCGCTCCTCGATAAGTTTCCCGACTGCAAGCAAATCCGGCACATCGGCAAGCGTCCTTGCCATGGCATCATTCTGTGGGTCCTTGCATCCGAAGTTGAATAGGAGTTGGTCAGTTCGCCCGGCCCCGATCCAGGTGATCACTACGGAAGCGTGGTCCGTGGCGAATTGGGTGCATCGCGCATGCCCTGCGGTGATGTCTTCCGTTCCTTGCGGCCGAAACGGCGCGAGTGTCGACTGGAACGTCGACCATTCCGTTGCCGTGATCGGAAAACGCTGCTCCCCCGAAACGTTAGTAAAGCGCCGGCCCTCGAACACACCCCCGGCTGCACTCACTTGGAAGCGGTAGACGGGGCATTCCCCGAGACACGGTCCGCGTTCGACGATGATGCTCGGCACCTGGCTGTGCTCCACCAGGGACGCGGCTGCCGCCAGTATGATCTTCGCGATCAGCATCATCTTGTGCACCCTTTCTGAGACAGAGAATCTTGGTCGGCAGATCCCGAAGACGCGAGACCAGTTCTGCGGACGAACGCATCTTTAGCGTGCCAGGGGCGCAAGCATCAATCAGTGGGTGGCAGCAGTCAACGCCTAACCCGCAAAAGGAAACGCGCGCCGTTGACAGCGGTCGGCCGAGCGCCCCCACATCGCCACGAGAGCTCTGCTCGGCGCCTTCTTCTTTCCATCGGCTGTCTTATGGGCAGATCGTCGATGCCGAGTCATTCGTAGTGGCCTTGAGAACCGAAGCTTGGTCAGGCCCGCGGTTCTCGCGGAACGCGAATTTAAGCTACTGTCTCTCCCCGCGGAATATAGGGGTTTTCGCTGTCCTGTTCGAGCGGGTCGTGTTCTTAGATCGTTCCAGTGCCAATCCGAGGCCGGATCGGCCCATCTCCACCGACATCCACCAATTTGACAAATATCCTGTCAAATTTGCCAATAATCCGAACGGGTTAAAAATTCCCTTTTCGTACGCGCCACGTTCTCCCGCCGTTCGTCGAGCATTAGTGATCAAACTTTCACTAGAAATTCAGGTTTTTTCGTCGCTGAGCAGACCAGGTAGCTTGCGCTACGCAGCCATCGTCACGATTGCTGAGTAGACCGTCGGAAGAGAAGGCGGTTAGCAACTTTTGCCGAGAGCGCCGTTGGCGCCTACCCCCGGACCAATCATCGTGCATCATCGCCCGGTGGTCGTGCCGGTCGGATAAACCTCCAGCCAGACTAGACCCATCCGATCCTTTCCGCCTAGTCTCTCCGGATGGCTGCCAGAGGGTGGCATCGACAAAACGATTCTTAGCGGGAGGTAAGACATGAAATTCTTTTCGTTCAAGGCAGTGGCTGGAGCGGCAGTTGCCGTCGGCCTGATGTTCCAAGGCGCCACCGCCCAGGAGATGAAATTCTTCCGTATCGGAACTGGCGGGACCGCCGGCACCTACTACCCCATCGGTGGCCTTATCGCGAATGCGATCTCCAATCCCCCCGGCTCGCGCGCATGCAACGAAGGTGGCTCGTGCGGCGTGCCTGGCCTGATCGCCACAGCCGTTGCCTCTAATGGCTCGGTCGGCAATGTCAACGCGATCAAAGGTGGCACGCTTGAGGCCGGCTTCAGCCAGTCCGACGTGGCCTATTGGGCACAGACTGGCACGGGCCTATGGGAGGGTCAGCCAGCGGTGGAAAATCTGAGGTTGATCGCCAATCTCTATCCCGAGAGCATCCATCTTGTCGCGCGCAAGGATGCGGGCATTACTTCGGTCGCCGATCTCAAAGGAAAGAAAGTCTCGCTGGACGAGCCGGGCTCGGGCACGCTGGTCGATGCGAAGATCATTCTCGAGGCGTTCGGTCTGTCGGAAGCCGACATTTCGCCAGAATACCTAAAGCCCGACCAGGCGGCCGATCGCATGCGCGACGGAGCGATGGACGCCTTCTTCTTTGTGGGCGGTTATCCGGCAGGTGCGATTGCCGAACTGTCCAGTCAGCATGACGTCGTGTTGGTGCCGATTGCCGGGCCCGAAGTTGACAAGTTGCGTCAGACATACACCTTCTTTGCCACCGACAATTTGCCCGCAGGAACTTACAAGGGCCAGGACGCGGATGTGGCGACGATCTCGGTCGGTGCACAACTGGTGACGTCTGCCGAGCAACCGGAAGACCTCGTCTACGGCATCACCCAGGCGCTGTTCAACGCGACGACGCAGAAACTCTTTGCCGCAGGCCATGCCAAGGGCAAGAACATCACCCTCGACAACTCCGTGCAAGGCGCGGGCATCCCCTTCCACCCTGGAGCGGAGAAGTTCTATCGCGAGGCCGGCAGGGTGAAATAAGGGAGTTCTCCCCTGGGGCGCGGCTCGCCCGCGTCCCTGCCCCAGCGAAAAAAGAACTCTAGGAGGGATCCATGGCGGAGCAGACCCGGCAACTGTCCGAACAGGAACTGAGGGGTATCGAGGAAGAGTTCGATCCCGAATCGCGGTTCCGCGCCGTACTGAGGCCCGTAGCCATTATGGCCGGGGTCATCATGTTCCTGCTATCGTCCTACCACTTCTATACCGCAGGCTTCGGTATCCCCCGCGCGACCGTGCATCGCGGCTTCCATATGGGGGTGACGTTGTTCCTTGTCTTCCTCAGCTTCGCCGCCTCCAACTCGGGGCGGACTAAAACCACGGGCTTCGTGATCCTCGGCTTACCGGTTATTGACTGGCTGTTGGCGATCGCCGGAGCGATCAGCGCGTTCTATGTGCCCTGGATATACGACCAATTGCAGTTTCGCATAGGTAATCCCAATCAGATCGACATCGCCATGGGCACGATCCTGCTAGTGACGCTGCTGGAGGCCGTGCGCCGTTCGATGGGTTGGCCCTTGTCGGTCATAGCGATCCTGTTCATCTGTTATGCCTTCTTTGGACGGTCAATGCCGGGAATTTTCGTCCACCCCGGCGCCGACTGGTCGGGGATCATCAACCACCTCTATCTGTCTTCTCAAGGAATCTATGGAACGGCGTTGGGCGTCATCGCGACATATGTCTTCCATTTCGTCCTCTTCGGCGTCCTGGCGCAGAAAATTGGACTGGGCCAGCTGTTCATCGACCTGGCAACGGCCATGACAGGGCGCTTTGCCGGCGGTCCTGCGAAGGTCTCGGTGATTTCCTCGGCGCTCTTGGGAACCATTTCCGGCTCTTCCATCGCAAACACGGTGACAACAGGCGCCTTGACCATTCCGGCGATGATCAAAATTGGATTCAAGCGCCATTTCGCCGCTGCCGTCGAAGCCGCTTCATCCACCGGCGGTCAGATCACTCCTCCGGTCATGGGCGCCGTTGCTTTTTTGATGGTCGAGTACCTGGGTATGCCGTTGCGCACGATTCTGATCGCCGCCATCGTACCTGCCTTCATGCATTTCTTCGGCGTGCTCGTGCAGGTGCACCTGGAAGCCAAGCGCCTTGGCATCCGCGGCTTGCGGCAAGAAGAGTTGCCAAGGGCCTGGAAGGTGTTGCGTGAAGGTTGGCTATCGGTGCTGCCGTTGGTACTGCTCGTATGGATGCTGATGTCGGGTCGCACCCCCTTCCTTTCCGCATTCTGGGCCATCGCCGCTTGCATGGTGGTTTATGCGATCCAGATGATCAGGGCGTCGGGTTTGTCCGCCGGCGCGAAACAATGGGCGACCGGGATCTATGACGGGTTTGTTTCCGGCGCAAAAAGCTCCCTTTCCGTAACCGCCGCTGCCGCACTCGTCGGGGTTGTGATCGGGGTGGTGACGCTTACCGGTATCGGCTTCAAGATCGCTTTCATGGTCACAAGCATCGCACAATACTGGGCAGGCTCGGCGCATGGCTTCCTTTCCTTCCTTCCGTTCGAATTGTTCAGCCTGCAGACCCTCGCACTTTTGTTCACGCTGATGATGACAGCAGCAGTCTGCATCCTGATGGGGTGCGGCATCCCGACCACGGCAAACTACATAATCATGGTTGCGGTAGCTGCGCCGGTGCTGGGCATGATGAATGTCGAACCGCTGGTCGCGCATTTCTTCGTGTTCTATTACGGCGTCCTTGCGGACGTGACACCGCCAGTGGCATTAGCAGCCTATGCGGCTTCGGGGATAGCCGGTGCGAACGCATTCAAGGCGGGTAACACGGCTTTCCGGCTGTCGATGGGTAAAGCGTTGGTGCCTTTCATGTTCGTGTTTTCCCCCTCCCTACTGTTGGTTACCGAGGGCTTCACTTGGAGTGCGTTTGTGCTGACGTTCACTGGTGCGATAATGGGAATATTCTCGCTTTCGGCGGCGATTACAAACTGGCTGGTGGGCCCGTTATCGTGGCTTGAGCGTTTGCTGCTGGCAGTCGCTGCGCTGCTGTTGATTGCGCCCGAACTGGTCTCTACTTTGATCGGCGTTGCGGTTCTGACGCTAATCGTGCTGCGCCAGACGCTGGCTGGCCGTGCAGCCGCATCGAACGAGATCTGAACGACCCCGCCTCCGCCGGTCACCGGCGGAGGTCTGCTCGCGAAGAAGAACCGCGCGAGCATCGACGACGAGCTCTTGACGTTCCGAAAGCTCGCCGAACCCTATCGGCGCAAGACGCAAACCGGGCTTGATGCCGACGCGATGGGCGCCGCATCCGGAATTGGAGATGACGACTAAGCTGTTCCTCGGCTGGAGATCGGAGAAGCGGCCACCGCCCGATCAGCGACAGGCGGACGGGGCCGCTTGTTTGTTGCTCAGGGACGAATTGCATTTTTCTCGGCGCCATAGCGACGCGATTGCTTTTCTAACGGTAGATGTCGAGCGTCCGGTTGCGATGGTTCGGATGGGTGCTGTAGACGAAGATGCGATTGAGATCGCGGTCCGTCAGCATGCGCAGGAACCGCGCCTCGATGACGTTGTTGGCATGCACCCGCTTCAAAAGGCAGC
>NZ_JTLA01000150.1:0-10607 GCF_000799055.1 Ensifer sp. ZNC0028 | reverse complement strand
ATCGCTGCCACCTTCACCTACTGGTGCAATTGAGTCCGGACCCTAGGCCTTCTATGTCGATTTCGAACAGGCTTGGCAGCACTCTCCAAGAGAGGCTGCCAAGCTTTTGTTATTTCACGAGAAAGTTTCACTTCGGGACAAATATTAGCCCTTGATTAACAAATCAGGCGTTTCATCATAGGGACCAACCTTTGCGAGAAGTGAGGTCCACATGACGAACGAGATGGAGCTTCAGCTCAAGGGCTACGGACTGACGACGGCGCAGATCCTCTACCACCTGCCCGACCATCCGGCCTTCCTCCAAACCTACATCTGGCAGCACTACGACCTGGCACCGGAATTCCCGGAGATGCGCAGCTTCCTGAAATTCTGGGAAGAGAAGCTGGACGGGCCGTTGCATTCGGTGCGCTACGTGCACCGCAAGCTGATCTCGGCCACGGAATGGCGCGCACTGAAGGGCGAATTCATTCTGCACTGAGAGCTTCACCGGCGTTCGCTCTCTGCCGTCGAGACAGGCGAGGCGTGACGCCTGGTGTCCTCAAACATGCACTTCCCCGTGCGCCAGTTCGCCCTCGCGCGGCTCCTTGTGCAGCGAGCCGTAGAGCACCACCCCATAGAACAGCACGACACCGATGATCACCGGCCAGCCGGGCAACGGACCGAGCGCTGCATTCTGGGCGACGTCCATCCAGGAACGCACATGGCCGAAGGGCTCACCATTGGTGGAGATCTTCGGCGAGGAAATCTTCAGCGCCCAGGCGAGCAGCAGGATCAGGTACATCCAGCAGTAATTGCGCTGCAGCCGGCGGCAGACCGCCTCGCGGTAGCTCATCAGGAAGGCGGGCTTGCGCAGGCTCTTGGCGATCGACGCCGCCCAGTTGAGGTTCGGCGTGCCGTCGGGCGCCAGGATCTGGGCGAAGTAGCCGCGCTCCAGTTGCCGCACCCGGGCGCGGTAGACGTCGAAGAAGCGATAGCGGCGGGCTTCGATCAGCAGCAGCAGCGTGATCAGCAGCATGGCAAAGAGCAGCACGCCATGATGCGACGACGGCGTCGACAGCGAGACCGAAAGCAGCGCCGCAACGACCGTAATTGCCCAGTTGGACGTCCGGTCGATGCGATCGCGCCAGCCGGCCATACGCCCCATCTCGCCGCGATAATAATGCACCACGGCGTTGATCTGTTCCTGCGACGTCTGCGGCAAAGGCGGGCCTTTCGGCTCCTTCGTTTCGGCGCTCAAGATCAGCGGCCCAAGCTCGGCGGACATCGGCATTCCTCCCGTCTTTTCTTATGCTTGCGATGATGACTCCTTTCCTGTCGCCGATAAATCCCGATGACGCCGCATGACGACGTTTTTCGTTCAAAAGATCAATGAAATCCTGCCACTGGCCACAGGCAAGCCCGACCTGCCGCCGCAAAGCTTTCGCCGACGGCGATTGCCAAAGATCGCCTGCGGACGTAAGAAGCGCCCATGACCCAGAAAAGCACGAAAATCGACGAGGAAGCGCTGGCCGAAGCCTACAACCGCGCCCTCTCCCTGGAAAAGTCCGGCAAGTTCGATGCCGCCGCCGACGCCTATCACGAAGTGCTGGCGCTCGATCCGGAAGACCACGGCGGCGCTGCCGTGCGGCTGGCCTCGATGGGACGCGGCGAAACGCCTGTCAAGGCGCCCGACGCCTATGTCGCCACGCTCTTCGACCAGCATGCCGAAGTCTTCGACAACGTGCTCGTCGACCAGCTCGGCTACTGCGTGCCCTTGCTCGTTCGCCAGCGCCTGCAAGCGCTTGAGCTCGGCCCGTTCGACCGCGTGCTCGATCTCGGCTGCGGCACGGGGCTGACCGGCGGCGCGCTTCGCGACATGGCCGAAGACATCACCGGCGTCGATCTCTCCGAAAACATGGTCGAGATCGCCCATGAAAAAGACCTCTACGAGACGCTCTACGTCGCCGAAGCGGTCGACTTTCTCGACGACAATGACGACGAGCCCTTCGACCTGATCGTCGCCACCGACGTGCTTCCCTATATGGGCGCGCTCGAGGCGCTGTTCTTCGGCGCCGTCGACAACCTCGTGCCGGGTGGCCTGCTGATCTTCTCCAGCGAGACGCTGCCTGCGGAAACCTTCGCCGGCCGCGATTTCATGGTCGGCCCGCACCAGCGCTTCGCCCATGCCGAAAGCTACCTGCGCGACCGTCTCGCCGCCACCGGCTTCGAGATCGTCGAAGTCGGCGACATCACGGTTCGCCTGGAAGAAGGCGAGCCGATTGCCGGACATCTGGTGGTCGCACGCTTCAAGCCCTGATTGGGCCATGACGGCATCATGAGAAGGGAGCATCGCACGATGCTCCCTTCTCTCTTTTCCGCACCCGCGCCATCGGCTACACCAAGGCGAAAGCAATGGGAGTATTCGGAAAATGGCAAAGGTTGCATTCATCGGTCTCGGCGTCATGGGCTACCCCATGGCCGGCCACCTCAAGGTCCGCGGCGAGCACGAGCTGACGGTCTATAACCGCACCTTCGCCAAGGCCGAGAAATGGGCTGCCGAGTTCGGCGGTCGCGCGGCGCGCACGCCGGCGGAAGCTGCCGATGGCGCTGATTTCGTCTTCTGCTGCGTCGGCAATGACGACGACCTGCGTTCGGTCACAACAGGCAAGGACGGCGCCTTCGAGACGTTGAAGGCCGATGCCGTCTTCATCGACAACACGACGGCCTCCGCCGAGGTCGCCCGCGAACTTTACGAGGCGGCCAAGGCCCGCAACGCCCACTTCGTCGACGCCCCGGTTTCCGGCGGCCAGGCGGGTGCCGAAAACGGCGTGCTGACGGTGATGTGCGGCGGCGACGAAGCCGCCTTCGGTCGCGCCAAGCCGGTCATCGAAGCCTTTGCCCGCATGGTCGGCCTGATGGGCCCGGCCGGCGCCGGCCAGATCACCAAGATGATCAACCAGATCTGCATCGCCGGCCTCGTCCAGGGGCTCGCCGAAGGCATTCATTTCGGCAAGAAGGCCGGCCTCGACATCGAGAAGGTTGTCGATGTCATCTCCAAGGGAGCGGCCGGCTCCTGGCAGATGGAAAACCGCCACAAGACGATGAACGCCGGCAAGTACGATTTCGGCTTTGCCGTCGACTGGATGCGCAAGGATCTCGACATCGTGCTCGCCGAAGCCCGCCGCAACGGCGCCAAGCTGCCGGTGACCGCGCTGGTCGACCAGTTCTACGGCGACGTACAGGAAATGGGCGGCAATCGCTGGGATACGTCCTCGCTGCTCGCCCGCCTCGAAAAGTGAGCCTTGGCCCCTCCTCGACCGCGGGCGAGATCATCGCTCACCTGCGGTCGCTTGGCTCCGAGGACAATCTTGCTAGCATGGCGCGTTTCGGTATCGTCACCGACGCGGCCATCGGGCTTTCCAATGTCGAGCTGCACAAGATCACCCGGCTGGTGAAGACCGATCACCGCCGCGCGCTGGAACTCTGGCAGTCCGGCATCCGCGAGGCGCGCATCCTCGCTGCCTTCACGGCCGATCCGAAAGCGCTGACGCTGGAAGAGGTGCGCCGCTGGGCGGAGGACTGCAATTCCTGGGAAGTGGTCGACACCGTTGCCGACCTCTTCGTCGCCGCGCGCTTCGAGCGCGAGCTGATCCCGGAATTTGCCGCCGACGAACGGGAATTCGTCCGCCGCATCGCCTTTGCGATGATCGCCACGGCTGCGGTTCACCTGAAGAAAGAGCCGGACGCAACGCTTCTCGCCTGGCTGCCGTTGATCGAGCAGCATTCCGGCGACAATCGCAACTTCGTCAAGAAGGCGGTCAACTGGGCGCTCCGGCAGATCGGCAAGCGCAATGCCGCCTGCCACGGCCCGGCGTTTGCGCTGGCTAAGGAACTGGCGGAAAGCGAAAACCGCGCCGCCCGCTGGACGGGCAAGGACGCGGTTCGCGAACTGTCGACTGAAAAGATCCTGGCAAGGCTTGGGCTCGCCTGAGCCTTAAGATCAGTCCTCGCTGGACTTCGCCTGGTCGATCATCATGTAGTCGAGCGGCAGCTCAGTCGTATACTTGATCTGCTCCATGGCGAAGACGGAGGAGACGTCGCGGATCTCGATCTTGGCGATCATGCGCTTGTAGAAGGCGTCATAGGCCGCGATGTCGGGCACGACGACGCGCAGCAGATAGTCGACGTCGCCGCTCATGCGGTAGAACTCGACCACTTCCGGAAATTCGGACACGACCTCGGAGAAGCGGCGCAGCCACTCCATCGAGTGGGAATTCGTGCGGATCGAGACGAAGACCGTGACCTTGGTGTTGATCTTCACCGGATCGAGCAGCGCGACGCGGCGGCGGATGACGCCGTCCTCTTCCATCTTCTGGATGCGCCGCCAGCACGGCGTGGTCGAAAGCCCGACCTTCTTGGCAAGGTCGGCAACGGCCAGCGTGGAATCCTCCTGCAGCAGGCGCAGGATTTTGCGGTCTAGGCGATCCATCAGAGTCCCTCTCGAATTATTTTTCCCTCTATAGCGCGAAATTGGTGAAGATAAAGAAAATTGTTTCAGCTTGCGAGAACGGAAACACGTTCGCGCAGGAAAGGCAGCACGTCCGCCTCGAACCAGGGATTGCGCTTCAGCCAGCCGGTGTTGCGCCAGCTTGGATGCGGTAGAGGCAGGATCGCCGGCACGGCGTTGCGCATGGCGTAGCGCCGCCAATCCTTCACCGTCTCGGTCATCGATTTCGGACAGTCCGGGCCGATGTGCCACCGCTGCGCATAGTGGCCGATGGCCAGCACCAGTTCCACCTGCGGCATCTGCTCCATCACCCGGTGACGCCAGAGCGGCGCGCATTCGCGCCGCGGCGGCAGGTCGCTGCCATGAGCGTCATAGCCCGGAAAACAGAAGCCCATCGGCACGATCGCGAATTTATCCGGATCGTAGAAAGCCTCGCGATCGACACCCAGCCACTGCCGCAACCGGTCACCGGACGCATCGTTGAACGGCAGGCCGCTGTCATGCACACGCAGCCCGGGCGCCTGCCCGGCGATCAGGATGCGCGCGGCAGTGGAGATTACCGCCACCGGCCGCGGCTCGTGTGGCAGCCGGTCGGCCTCGCCACGCTGCGGATTGTCGCGACAGATGCGGCAGGCGGCAATGTCCGCCCGCAACCGTTCGAGTTGAGCAATGCGGTCGTCAGGCATCGGCGATACCGGAAAAGAGTGCGGTCAGGCGTTCGAGCAGCCAGCCGCGGATCGCGGCAAGCCAGCCATCGATGAGGTGCGGCCCTTCGTCGGGATGACCGTTTGTCCGACGCCACTCCTGCGGCTTCACGAACTCGCCGGCCCAGAGCCCGCGCTGCTCGCGTTCTGCCCTTGCCTCCTCGGCCTCATAGCGTCCGTAGCTCACCGCATAACCCGAAAGCACCATTTCGCGCCCGACATCGCGGCTGGCCGCATCGCAGACACCAAGCTCGCGGCCGTATTTGTCGCGGCCGTGAAAACGACAGCGCACATCGCCCGCCGATATCAGCGCCCGCAAGCGGTCGCGCGCCTCGCGGCCGCAATCCCAGGCAACGCCGTCGCGTTTGCAGGTCTGGCCGAGTTCCGGCGCGTCGATGCCCTCGATACGGACGCGCTTCCCGTCGATCCGCAGGCTGTCGCCGTCGCTCGCAATCGCCGCGCCGCGTGCTGAACCGGTCGAAGATCGTTCTCCGACCGGCAGCCGATCGGCGAAAAAGGCGCCGATCGCCAGCAGCAGAAGAATGATCCAGCCACCGACCATGCCGCGACGTCCGCCGGACGACGCCTGACCGCGGGACCTGCCGCGGCCCTTGGGAAACCGATATGTCGTCCGTCCGAATTTCACGCCTGCCCTAACCTCGTTTGCCCGCACGGTGCCTGACAGACCAGCGCGTCATAAACATGGTCGATTCCAAAAGATTAGAGAAGGAATCTCACATGCAGCACGATCTGTTGCGACCTTGGACACGGCTGCGCCACAATGGTTGTCGAATCCTTCACGCACCGCAGCAACTTCTTAAGGATTGCTCACTAGACTGCAACGCAATCGCAACCGTCGCATATGAGCATGAGTATCGCTGCCAGCACATCGACCGATAAGATTATCGTCGACAAATCGCGTAGCCATCGAAACAAGGCTGTTTCGAGGACGGTCCGCGCGACGCGCGAACGGTTGCAGACTGGCTCGTCGGTGCCTTCGGGCTTCGAGCGCGAGATGCTCAATCTCTACATCGACAGTGCACTGCATGGCGCGATCGCCATCCCGGTGCTCGTCGCGCTGATAACAGCGGTCGGCATCTACCTCTCCGGTAATCTCGGCTTCGTCCTCTGGGCGGTCATGACGCTCTCGGCCCATGCCGTCACGCTCTTCTTTGCGCGCAAGGCACGCCGGGAAGACATGAGCGCCGAGAAGGTTCCGGTCTGGCGTCGCCGCTTCCTGCTCGGCCAGGTGCTGATGGGCCTCTGCTGGGCGACCTTCGTGGCGCAGGATTGCGCCAGCTGCGGCAATGTGCGCTTCGGCTTCTTCGAGGGGACGGTGCTGCTGGTCGCGCTTGCTGCGACCGCCATGGGCACGTTCCTGCTGCGCAACGCGCTCCTTTACACGTTCGCACCGGTCGTCGCCGCCCTCGCCTTCGCATCGCTCACGACCGGCGACCCCATCTATGTCGGTCTCACCGGCATCATCTCGCTGTCGCTGCTCTTCCTGGTGCTGATGACGGACCGGATGAACCGCGCAAGCGTTCACATTCTTTCCGTTCAGTCGGAAAAGGACGACCTGATCGCGGAACTCGAAGTGGCAAAGTCGATGTCCGACGAAGCCCGTCGGCGCGCTGAAGAAGCCAACCTCGCCAAGTCGCGCTTCCTCGCATCCATGTCGCACGAGCTGCGCACGCCGCTCAACGCCATTCTCGGCTTCTCCGAGGTGATGTCGACCGAGGTTCTGGGCCCGCTCAGCAACCCGACCTACAAGGAATACACCAACGACATCCACCGCTCGGGCGAGCATCTCTTGAACCTCATCAACGAGATCCTCGACCTGTCGCGCATCGAGGCTGGGCGCTACGATCTCAACGAGGATTCAGTCAGCCTCGTCGATATCGCCGAGGATTGCATCGGCATGGTGCAATTGAAGGCCCGCGCCAAGAACATCACCATCCACCAGCAGTTCGAACACGGCATGCCCTCGGTCTGGGTCGACGAAAAATCGATGCGCCAGGTCATTCTCAATCTGCTGTCGAATGCCGTGAAGTTCACTAATACCGGCGGCGAAGTCACCTTCAAGGTCGGCTGGACGGCCGGCGGCGGCCAGTATCTCTCGATCAAGGACAACGGCCCCGGCATTCCCGAGGAAGAAATCCCGATCGTGCTCTCAGCCTTCGGCCAGGGCTCGATCGCCATCAAGAGCGCTGAACAGGGCACCGGTCTCGGCCTGCCGATCGTCCAGGCGATCCTTGCCAAGCACAATGGCGAATTCATCCTGCGCTCGAAGCTGCGCGAAGGCACTGAAGCCATCGCCATCCTGCCGGCCCGCCGCGTGCTCGAAAGCCTGCCGGCGATCGAGGATGTCGCAGCCCCGGTTCGCCGCCGCAAGAGCTTCGCCTGATCCATGCACGTCGAGACGCAGCGCCTCAGGCTTCGGCCCTGGGAAGAACGCGACATCGCGCCCTTTGCGCTTGCCAACGCAGATCCCGAAGTCCGGCGCTATTACTATCCGGCCATTCTGACGCACAACGAAACGGCAGCGATGATTGACGACTGCACCCGTCACCTCGCCGACCGCGGCTTCGGTTTCGTCGCCGTTGAACGCAAGTCCGATGGGGCGCTGATCGGCGGTCTCGGCCTTTCGGAGGCTGGAGACGAAATCCCCGGCGGCCCGCATGTCGAAATCGGCTGGATCCTCGCCCGCGCCCACTGGCGGCAGGGTTATGCGCTGGAGGCGGCGAGCGCCTGCCTGAACCATGCGTGGCGCACACTCGGCCTTGCCGAGGTCATCGGCTACACCTCGCGCATCAACCAGCCGTCGCGGGCACTGATGGAACGATTGGGCATGCGTACGGATCCGGCCGAGGACTTCGACGATGTCACGGTGCCCGTGGGCAACCCGCTGCGTCCGCACGTGCTCTATCGGGTGAAGGCGCCGGCCGGCTGGCCGATCAGTTCATGAAGCCGTCGAAGATCACGACATAGGCGGCATAGACGCCGTTGGCGACGATCAGGCAGAGGCAGGCGAAGGATCCGAGATCCTTGGCGTTCTTTCCCATTTCCGAGATTTCGGGAGAAACGCGATCGACGATTTCCTCAATGGCCGTGTTGATCGCCTCGAAGGCCATCATCAGCAGGAAGAGGATCGCCATCGCCACATATTGGAAGAAGGTTGCGCCGACGACGATGAAAGCGACCATCGCGGCAGCAAAGGCGATCAGTTCGTGGCGAAAGGCCGCTTCGCCGATCAGCCGCTTGGCGCCGCCGAGCGAATAGCTCGCAGCGGCAAAGAGATGCCGAATGCCGGTTTGCTTTTCGACAGGACCCGTCTGTCCAATGCGGTGCGTGGTGTTCTTGGCGTCCATTTCGTCTCGACAGGGCTTGAAACCGTGCTTGCTTCGACATCGTGATTGAGGCGAATGCATGGCGGTTTCGGTTGCAGGCACCCAAAGACTATAGCTAGGGCGCGCATTTGCGCTTTGGATAGGCGAGAAGGACGCATCCATCAAGGCCCGGCACGCGACGGCGTCGCGCCCGTGACAGGCCTTGGACAGAAACCGGCCGGTCTTCCTGCAAAGACCGGCCGAAACTTCACTATTCCTTGTTGCTGACGCCGGCCTGGGCAAAGGTCGCCATGCCGCTGTGGCAGGCGGCCGCCGCCTTGACGATGCCGGCGGCGAGCGCCGCACCCGTGCCTTCGCCGAGCCGCATGCCGAGCGCCAAGAGCGGCGTCTTGCCGAGCTTCTCGATTGCGCGCAGATGCCCCGGCTCGCCCGAGACATGGCCGATCAGGCAATGGTCGAGCGCGGACGGATTGGCCGCCCTCAGGATCGAGGCCGCGGCGGTCGCCACATAGCCGTCGATGATCACGGGCACCTTCTGCACGCGCGCTGCCAGGATGGCCCCGGCCATTGCCGCAATCTCGCGGCCACCGAGACGGCGCATCAGTTCGAGCGGATCGGACAGGTGGTCGCGATGCAGCGCCACGGCCTTTTCGACGGCAGCGATCTTGCGCTTCAGCACCTCGCCTTCGGAGCCGGTACCCGGGCCGACCCATTCCTCGGCCGTGCCACCATAAAGGCCGAGATTGATCGCGGCCGCGATCGTGGTGTTGCCGATGCCCATTTCGCCGATGCACAGCAGATCCGTGCCGCCGGCGATGGCTTCCATGCCGAAAGCCATGGTCGCGGCGCAATCGCGCTCGGACAATGCCGCTTCCTCGGTGATGTCGCCGGTCGGATATTCGAGCGCGAGGTCGAAGACCTTCAGCCCGAGGTCGTGGCTGACGCAGATCTGGTTGATCGCAGCA
This sequence comes from Ensifer sp. ZNC0028, assembly GCF_000799055.1. Lineage (NCBI taxonomy): Bacteria > Pseudomonadati > Pseudomonadota > Alphaproteobacteria > Hyphomicrobiales > Rhizobiaceae > Ensifer > Ensifer sp. ZNC0028. The sequence goes on along the minus strand of NZ_JTLA01000150.1, from coordinate 1,105 downwards.
CCACCGGCAGCGAAGTTCTCGACCATCTGCGCGGTGACGGACGACGGGAACGGGGTCACGCCCTGACGGGTGACGCCGTGGTTACCGGCAAAGATCGCCACCAGCGGCCGGTTGACGGCCGGCGCCTTGCCGGTCCAGGCGGCAAGCCAGAAGGCGATTTCCTCGAGGCGCCCAAGCGCGCCCGGCGGCTTCGTCAGCTGGGCGTCCCGCTCCCGTGCGGCAACAAGTGCTGCCGCATCCGGGCCCGGCAGGTTGCGCAACAATTCGCGAAAGTCATCAAACGGCAGGCCGCTGGCACTCATGAGAGGAATCCTTGCATCATCGTGAAGCTCTATCTACGCCCCTCATAAAGGTCGCTGAAAATTCGGGCAACGACATTTGCGCCAATCAGCGTCGCCGCCTCGATCCGTCAGCGGTCGGAGACGGCCGTTGAAAGGTCTTGGAAAAGTGTGGCCGATACGCACCGGCGAGCCCGTCCGGCTTGCGAGACTCGCCGCAGTCGGTAGTTTGGCAGAGGCCGGCTCAATGGCCGCAACCTTGGAGGAGCCATGGGCTTCGTTGGCGATTTCTGTGACGATGTGGCGCGGTCGATCGGCTTCTTGAGCCGCATCCCGATGCCTGCGCGCCACTTCGAAGGTTATGACGGGCGCTTGAGCCGCGCCGTGCGCGCCTTCCCGCTTGCCGGCCTGCTGATCGCCCTGCCATCCGCGGCCGTCGCCATGGCCCTCATGGCGCTGCAGGCAAGCTCGCTCTTTGCCGCCTTTGTCGTGGTCGCCATCCAGGCGCTTGTCACCGGCGCGCTGCACGAAGACGGGCTTGGCGACACGGCCGACGGCTTTGGCGGCGGTCGCGACCGCGAAGCGGCGCTTGCGATCATGAAGGACAGCCGCATCGGCACCTATGCGGCCGTCGCCCTCATCCTCTCCTTCGGCCTGCGCGTCTCGGCGCTCGCCTCGATCCTGCCGCTCTTTTCGCCGCTCGGCGCCGCCATGGCCATCCTTGGTGCCGCCTGCCTCAGCCGCGCCGCCATGGTCTGGCACTGGTCGTCGCTGCCACCGGCACGCAGCGGCGGTGTCGCGGCAGCGGCCGGCGCGCCCGAGCCGGC
>NZ_JTLA01000149.1:0-1645 GCF_000799055.1 Ensifer sp. ZNC0028 | reverse complement strand
CGTCGGCATAGTGATCCATGTCGTTGCCGTCCCAGGGCTGCGACGAGCGGCCGTGGCCACGGCGATCATGGGTGACGACGCGGAAGCCGTTGGCGGCAAGGTGGAAGGCCTGTGCCTCCCAGCTGTCCGACGACAGCGGCCAACCGTGACTGAGCACGACGACCGGGCCATCCTTCGGACCCCAGTCCTTGTAGTAGATCTCGACGCCATCGCGGGTGATGATGCGGCTGCCCATGGTGTCTGCTCCCTTCGTGCCGGACGCGCCGGCGGTTGATGCGGTGTTGGATGCGGCCTTGGCCGGCGTGTTGATGGCATTGACCGCGGCTGCACCAAAGGCGGCCGAGAGAACGCTGCGGCGGGAGATGCTGTTGGAAACGCTTGCGGAAACTGCCTTTGCCTGTGTCATTGTCCTCACCTCTTCGATCTCTGTTGCCCTGCTTCCATTCGGTGGAAGCGATGGTTGAATTGATAAATCGGCGGGCCTAACCTCTCGACCGGCAAAGCTGACAACGATGGGGGCAGAAGTGACAAAACGATCGACAAGCGAGCCGGCGGAGATCGGCATCGTCGTCTATCCCCGCGCCCTGATGTCGGCGATCCATGGGCTGACCGACATGTTCCAGGTGGCGAGCATGCAGTCGGTCGAACAGAGCGGCAGGGATGCTCCGCAGATCCGCATCAGCCACTGGAAACTTCAGGAAGATGGCTCGGTGTCGAAATCGCGCGACACCCACGAGGGGGCCTCATCAGGCCTTGTGGCCCTGATCCTGCCGCCGACGCTCTCCGACCTGCCGGTCGGCGATCGCATCGGCGCCCTGCCCGCCTTCGTGCGTGAACAGCATCAGCGTGGCACGACCATCTGCTCCGTCTGTGGCGGCGCCTATCTGTTGGCGGAATCCGGTCTTGCCGCCGGCCGCACCATCACCACCCACTGGTCGCACCAGGACCTGATCGCCGACCGCTACCGCGATATCCGCGTGGATACCGACAGGCTGCTGATCGACGAAGGCGACATCATCACCGCCGGCGGCATGATGGCCTGGATCGACCTCGGCCTGAAACTCGTCGACCGGTTTCTGGGAACCGACGTCATGCTGGCGACCGCGCGCTACATGATCATCGATCCCGGCGCGCGCGAACAGAGCTATTACAGCATCTTCGCGCCGAAGCTCGACCACGGCGACAGCATCATCCTGAGGATCCAGCACTGGCTGCACGGCGCCAATACCAAGGGCGTGACGCTGCAGATGATGGCAGCGCGCGCCGGCCTCGGCGACCGGACCTTCCTGCGCCGCTTCCAGAAGGCGACCGGCTTCAACCCGACCGAATACTGCCAGCGGCTGAGGATCGCCAAATCCCGCGATCTGCTCGAGCGCTCGCATCTCTCGATCGAGCAGGTTGCCTGGCAGAGCGGCTATGACGACACCAACGCCTACCGCAAGATCTTCCGCAAGATCCTGGGTCTGTCACCGAAGGAATATCGCCTGCGCTTCTCGGTTTCGGAGAGCGGACGCGCCTTGGGCGCTCCGGCAAGCCCGATACCGGCCGTGTGATCATCATCAAGCCTCTTTGGAGCACCAAACGCAAAAAGTGCCGCGCACCCTTTCGGGTGCGCGGCACTTTGAAAAAGGGGGGGGGACCAGCA
>NZ_JTLA01000148.1:0-28294 GCF_000799055.1 Ensifer sp. ZNC0028 | reverse complement strand
TTTTGCGGACTTCCGCCATGGCTTCCGGGCCGATGCCGTCGCCGGGCAGAAGGAAGAGGTTGCGCACAGTCATGGATAGTCCTTCTCGCGGGGGGAAAACTCGGCCGCGTTCTAGCGCAACTTCGTATCGAGGGAAATCGGCGAAACGAAAGATTTGTGCGCGGCCGCAAGCGACATGTTCCCGACGGAACAGCTGATCAGCCGGGGGACTGCGATGATTTTCTCAGAAGCAGCGTGCCTGCCCGGCCATCGATCCCTCAAGGACAAAAAACATGCGCAACTTCCTCCACGCCGTCGCCGCCCGTATCCGCGCCACGACCAAGAACCTGACCTTTGCTGGCCGTCCGTCCATCCGGCGCTCACCGGCCTCGTCCTATAGCTGGCTTAGCTTTCCTCTTGACTGAATCGGTGCCTCCGGATCGAATGCGGGCAACACAACTGGGAACCCGCCATGTCCGAGACGCTGCTGATCGGAGCCTTTCTCGCCGCCCTCTCCTACGTCCTTATTCCCGGGCCGGCGTTTCTGGCGCTGCTCGGTATCGGCGCGGGCCAGGGGCGCAAGGCAGGCGCCCTGTTCATGGGTGGGCATCTTGCCGGTGACGTTCTCTGGTCGACTCTGGCGCTGGTCGCAATCGTCGGCGCCCGCTCCGTCGGCACGACGATCTTCGATATCCTCGGTCTCTTCTGTGGCGCCTATCTCGGCTGGATCGGCTGGACGGCACTGCGCGCACGCCCCGCCGGCGAGAACCGTGCGCTTGTGACAGTCGAGCGCCCTCTAAGGCGCGGACTGATTTTTGGACTCACCAATCCCAAGGGTTATCCGGTGGCGCTCGCAACCTTCACCGCGCTGCTTGCCAGTTCGGCCAACGCGCTCGAGTTCGATGCGCTGCCGGCGCTGCTCGGCGTCTCGCTGATCGGATTTCTCGTTGCCGACCTGATCCTGATCGTCATCATCGGAACGTCCGTCGTGCGGCGTTTCTACCGGCGCCACGAACTCGCGATCGTCCGGCTTTCCGGTCTCCTGTTCATCGGCTTTGCCGTTCAGGCGGTCTGGCACGCAGCTCCCGGACTTCTCGGTTTGCGCAGGCCTTGACGGCAAGCCACTGCGCGACCACCTCCATTGCCTCCGCGCCTTGATGTCATGGATCAGTGGCGCCCCTCCCCGGCCCCGCGTCGGACCGCATGCGAAAGGACTTCTGATGACCACCAGCACCCCGCTCAATCCCGCGCTCACCGCATGGACCGGCCACGAGGGCCTGCCGCGTTTCGATCTGGTGAAGGACGAGGATTTTGCCCCGGCGTTCGACGCAGCTTTCCGGGAGCATGAGGCGGAGATCGACGCGATTGCCGAAAACCCGGCGGCGCCGACCTTCGAAAACACGATCATTGCGCTGGAGATTGCCGGCGACGGACTTTCGCGCGTATCCTCGATCTTCTGGAACAAGGCCGGCGCCGACACCAACGAGGCGATCCAGGCGCTGGAGCGCGATATAGCGCCGAAGATGTCGCGGCACTATTCGAAGATCGGCATGAATGCGGCGCTGTTCAAGCGCATCGACACGCTCTGGGAAGGGCGCGCGGCGCTCGGCCTCGATCTCGAAGCGACGCGCGTGCTCGAACGGCACTGGAAGGGCTTCGTCAAGTCCGGCGCCAAGCTCGCAAAGCCCGAGCAGGAGCGGCTGGCAGCGATCAACGAGAAGCTCGCCGGTCTCGGCGCCAAGTTCGGGCAGAACGTGCTCGCCGACGAGAAGAGCTGGGTTCTGTTCCTGGAGAGCGAGGAGCAGCTCGCTGGGCTGCCAGACTTCCTGCGTGACGCCATGGCGGCAGTCGCCGAAGACCGCGGCCAGAAGGGCAAATACGCCGTCACCCTGTCGCGTTCGATCATTGAACCGTTCCTGACCTTCTCCGACAATCGCGAGCTTCGCGAGCAGGCCTTCCGCGCCTGGATCGCGCGCGGTGAAAGCGGTGGCGAGACCGACAATCGCGGGCTGATCGCCGAGACGCTGGCGCTGCGGGCGGAAAAGGCAAAGCTGCTCGGATACGAAAACTTCGCGTCGCTGAAACTCGACGACACCATGGCGAAGACGCCTGACGCGGTGAACGGCCTCTTGATGCAGGTATGGGAAAAGGCGGTTGCCCGTGCTCGTGAGGAAGAAGCCGAGCTTGCGCGGCTGGTTGCCGACGAGGGCCGCAATCACGACGTCATGCCCTGGGACTGGCGCCATTACGCCGAGAAGCTTAGGGCCGAGAAGTTCAATTTCTCCGAGGGCGAACTCAAGCCTTATCTGCAGCTCGAAAAGATCATCGAGGCCTGCTTCGATGTTGCCACGCGCCTGTTCGGCATTACCGCGACCGAGAAGAAGGGCATTGCCACCTACCATTCCGACGTGCGCGTCTTCGAGATCAAGGATGCAGCCGGCAAGCTGGTGGCGCTGTTTCTCGGCGATTACTTCGCCCGGTCCTCGAAGCGCTCGGGTGCCTGGATGAGCTCGTTCCAGTCGCAGCACAAGCTCAAGCTGAAGAACGGCGCCGAGGGCGAACTGCCGATCATCTACAATGTCTGCAATTTCGCGAAGCCCGCCGAGGGCAAGCCGGCGCTGTTGTCGCTCGACGATGCCCGCACGCTCTTCCACGAGTTCGGACACGCCTTGCATGGCATGCTATCGAACGTCACCTATCCTTCGGTGTCGGGCACGGGTGTGTCGCGCGACTTCGTCGAACTCCCGTCGCAGCTCTACGAGCATTGGCTGACGGTGCCGGAGATCCTGAAGCGCTACGCGGTGCACTACCAGACCGGAGAGCCGATGCCGCAGGCGTTGCTCGACAAGGTGCTGGCGGCGCGAACCTTCAACTCCGGTTTTGCAACGGTCGAGTTCACCTCCTCCGCACTGGTCGACATGGCCTACCACACGGCCGCGGTGACGGCGGAACCGATGGCGCTCGAAGCCAAGAAGCTCGACGAGATCGGCATGCCGAAATCGATCGTCATGCGCCACCGCAGCCCGCATTTCCTGCACGTCTTCTCGGGCGACGGCTACTCGGCCGGCTACTATTCCTACATGTGGTCGGAAGTGCTCGACGCGGACGCGTTTGCTGCCTTCGAGGAAACCGGCAACGCCTTCGATCCGGCGATGGCCGCCCGTCTCAAGAGCAACATCTATTCGGTCGGCGGTTCGATCGATCCGGAGGACGCCTACAAGGCCTTCCGGGGCAAGCTGCCGAGCCCGGATGCGATGCTGGCGAAAAAGGGCCTGGCCGCCTGAGCCACGCCTATCTCCGATCACGCCATCCGGCGTGATCGGTTGTTCCAAAGTCCCCGCGCCATCTCGCAAGCAGCCTCGTAGTCGTCGTGATTGCGCAGGCTGAGAAGGGCGGCAGCCGCCGTCGTGATGATGGTGGTTTCCGCGCGTTGGTCGCGGGCAGCACCGGTCCAGACGGCTTGCCAGTATTCGCGGCTGCTCAAGCCCGTGCGCGCTTCGGCCGGCGGCGCGATTTTCGCGGGAATGATGAGGTCCGATGGCTCGCCCCCGACAAGACGGAAAAGCGGCGTCTGGCGGTAGGGCGTGAACTCGGCGTGGTCGCGGGTGTTGCCGAGGATCGTCAACTCTCTCGTTTCGAGCAATAGAGCGATGTCGCGGCTGAGCGTGCGGCTCGAAGGATTGGCGACGCCGAGCAGGCTTGCCCGCCCGCCCATCGGATTGATGAGGTGAATGGCGGCGTTCAGCGGCATGCGCATCTCCATCAGTCGATAGAGCCCCAGCAAGCGATAGACCTGCGGCGCAAAGGCCGAGAGCGGCAGGTAGGCGATGCCCGCCGACCCAAGTGCAGCCTTCGCCGCTGCGATCGACGTGCAGACCGGGATGCCGGCTGTGGAAGCGGCCACCTCCAGCTTGTGCCGCTCCTGACCCTCTTCACCGTAGCTTCCATGCAGTACGACGCGATGGCCGGCGTCGGCGACGAGCCGTGCCGCGTGCAGGAACCAGGGCGCAGTCTTCAATTTCGGCGAGAGGTAGCAGGGCCAGTCGAGGTCCGCGGTCCCGCTTCCCGGCACAATCGCGCCGATATGGCGGCGCATGGCGCGCACGAAGCCGGCCACCTCCACCGCCGTCGGCCCGCGATAGTGCAGCACCGTCATCAGCGCGCCGATCTGCACCGGATCAGCCTCCCCGCCAAGGATGATCGCCAGCGCGTCCTCTGCCTCCTCTTCGCTCAAGGGCCGGCTGCGGCCGGCGCCTGTGCCGACAGTCGCGATGCAGCGGGCCAATCGTCGTTCAGGGGCGGCGTCGTCACCGATTTCGGCCAGCTTTGCGGCGAACTGTTCCGGCGCCGGCTCCCCCTCAAGCAGGCGGCTTGGCCGGACCGCCAGCGGCGGTGCGTCGGTCAGGGCCTGCCCTCCCCAACCGGCGTGACCCGTCGCTGTGGGGGCGGAGGCATTGCAGCGTGCGTCAAGCAGGGCTTCGGTCTCTGCGGCAAGTGCGCGCACGCGCAGCCGCAGAGACTCGGCAAGCGGGGTCGGGCGCAACCCATGACCGGTGCGCAGAAACAGCGGATCGGCATAGTCCTCACGCAATTGACCGAGTAGGCGACTCATCGCCGAGGGCTGCAGGCCGACGCTTGAGGCGGCACGGCTGACGCTGTTTTCGCGCAACAGCGCGTCGAGCGCCAGGAGCAGGCGCAGCTTGCTCAGATCCGTCTGACGTTCGTTCGAGACTGGCTTTCCAACTGCTTCGCCCGTTCGTTCTTCCGCCATGGTTCGTCCTGCCTTCCTGTCTCATCCGGCATATTCGCGGGCGCTGTTTTGCGTCGTTTCGTATTTGGAACCGTTCCAAAACAGCGTCGTTGACCGCCTCCCTCGCCAATAACTAAGTGGAGTTCATTACTCAAGATATATGCGGGGCGAAGATGATGAAGCGGATGGGGCTTGCGACCGAAACCGAGGGGCAGGGCCAAGGGGCCCGCCGGAACCGGTGCGGTCCGGCCGGATGGTCACGTCGTTTCGTCTGCGCCTGCCTTGCCGGCACGGCGTTGACAGTGCCGACGGACGCCTTGGCGCAGAAGGCCAAGGAAGAGGACAAGGAGAAAGCGACCGAGCTTGAGCAGATCGTGGTGACGGCGACCGGGTTCGAGCAGAACGTCAAGGATGCGCCGGCGAGCATCACGGTGGTCACGGGCGAAGACCTGCAGAAGCGGTCGTTCCGCGATCTCACCGATGCGCTGCGCGACGCGCAAGGGGTGGCGGTGACCGGTGTCGCCAACGAGCGCGACATCTTTATCCGCGGCCTGCCCGGCTCCTACACGCTGATCCTCGTCGACGGCAAACGCCAGAGCACGCGCGACGCGCGCACCAACGGCAATTCCGGTTTCGAGCAGAGCTTCATCCCGCCCGCCGCCGCCATCGAGCGCATCGAGATCGTGCGCGGCCCGATGTCGTCGCTCTACGGTTCCGATGCCATGGGTGGCGTCATCAACATCATCACCCGCAAGGTCGCCGATAGCTGGACCGGTTCGTTCACGACAGACGGCACGATGCAGCAGCATAGGCAGTTCGGCAATTCTGGCCAGATGTCGTTCTACACCAGCGGCCCGATCCTGAAAGATACGCTCGGCGTGCAGATCTGGGGCCGCGGCCTGAAGCGCAGTGAGGACAAGTTCCTGTCCGGCATCACCGGCGCGAAGGAGCACGATCTGACGGCGCGGCTTTCCTATACGCCAAACGAGGATCACGACTTCTTCCTGGAAGGCGGCACGGCGCGGCTGAAGCGCGACGCCAATGTCGGCAACACCATTGCGCCCGGTCCGCGCGCCGTCAGCACCTACAACGAAAACGACCGCGATCATTGGTCGTTTTCCCATACGGGGCGCTGGGGACCTACGACGTCTGACTTCTCCATCCTGCAGGAATGGGCGGAGCGCCGGAACTACAATTACAGCCAAGCGGATGGCCGTTTCATCAAGCAGCCACGCGCACCCGAAGTGCGCAACACCGTTATCGACGGCAAGTTCACCACCCCTTTCGATCTCGGCGGCAGCCACACGCTGGTGACCGGCGGGCAATATTTCGAGGCGCGGCTTTCCGACCAGAATCCGGGTCGACGCACGGGCAAAACCGAAACTTTCTCGGCCACCCAATGGGCGCTGTTTGCCGAGGACGAATGGCGCATGGTCGATGACTTCGCGCTGACCACCGGCCTGCGTCTCGATCACCACGAGGAGTATGGCTACCACCTGAGCCCGCGCATCTATGGCGTCTGGAACGCGACCGATATGCTGACGGTGAAGGGCGGCGTTTCCACCGGCTTCCGCGCGCCGGATATCCGCAGCATCGCCCCGGGCTATGCCTACACCACCGGCGGCGGCGGTTGCACCTACGGGCCGACCGGCACCTGCGGCGTCATCATCGCGGACCCGAACCTGAAGGCCGAATCGAGCACCAGCTATGAAATCGGCGCAGTCTGGGACAATGGCGATGTCATCCTCGGCGGAACCTATTTCTACACGGACTTCCGGGACAAGATCGCCAACATGCCGGTGATGGATGGCTCGGGCAATCCGGTCCGTTGGAGCGAGGATCCGAACTACCGCCTCTGGTACAACTACAACATCGACGACGCGATTATCCAGGGTGTGGAACTGACGGCGACCTGGAACGCGACCCCGGATCTGACACTTCGCGCCAGCTATACCTATACGCAGTCGGAACAGCAGACCGGAGATTTTGCCGGCTTCCCGCTGGCGCGCACACCGGAGCACATGGCCAATCTGAGAGCTGACTGGTTCACGCCGGTCGAAGGGCTCGAGGCCTGGGCCTCGGTCAACTATCACGGCGAAGAAATCTCCGCCGGCCCGCGTGTCTCGACCACCAGCGGCAAGCCTGTGAAGATCAACGGCAAAACGGGCTACAAGTATGATGCCTACACCACCGTCGATATCGGCACGAAATATGATGTCGGCGAAGGCCTGACGCTGAACGCAGCCGTCTACAATCTCTTCGACAAGGAAGTGGAGCCGACCGATTTCAATGCCGTCGGGGAAGGCCGCCGGTTCTGGCTGAGCCTGACGGCGACATTCTGATTATCCGGCCGGTCCCTGCCTGGCTTCGGATTGAGAACAGACGGCGCTTTCCCGGGCGCCGTCCGGCCTTTCTCAAGCGCCCGTCTTTCTCAAGCGTTTTGGTCCACGCCAAAAGTCGATAGCAGGCTTTTCATCCGCTGCGCCGCCAGTTCCGGCCTGTCGAGTACATTGGCGCGGTCGGCGAGGCGGAATATGTCGGCATAGTGCAGCGCCCCGCGGGCGGACTGCATGCCGGCGGGCATGATGAAGTGGCGCTGGTGACCGTTCAGCCAGGCGAGGAGAACGACGCCGGCCTTGTAATACTGTGTCGGCGCCTCGAAGATCTTGCGGGACAGGGGCACAGTCGGCTCGATCACGCCGCGGAAGATGGCGAGATCGTCCTTCGCCAGCGCCGCGAGTGCCTTGGAGGCGGAGGGCGCCACCGCGTCGAAGATGCCGAGCAGCGCGTGGCTATACTTCGTGCCGTCGCCTTCGATCAGTTCGGCATAGTTGAAGTCGTCGCCGGTGAAGCAGAGTACCCCTTCGGGCAGGCGATTGCGCAGTGCCACTTCCTTGGTGTTGTCGAGCAGCGAGATCTTGATGCCCTCGACCTTGTCGCGGTTGGCCTCGATGATCGACAGCACCGTATCGAGCGCCTTGTCGAAATCCTCCGAACCCCAATAGCCCCGAAGCTGCGGATCGAACATGTCGCCGAGCCAGTGCAGCACCACCTTGTGCCTGGCCTGGCCGAGGATGCGGCCATAGACGTGGCGATAATCGTCGGCGGAACGGGCGACGCGGGCAAGCGCCCGGCTTGCCATCATGATCGCCCTGCCCCCCTCGCCTTCGACAAAGCCGACCTGTTCCTCATAGGCCGCAATCACGTCGTCCAGGGACCGCGCGTCTGCCGGGGCGAGATGATCGGTGCCAGCGCCGCAGGCAAGATCGGCGCCCGGCACCTGCCGAGCATCGCTCAGCGAGCGGCGGATCAGCTCCTGCGCGCCCGGCCAGGCAAGGCCCATGCCGCGCTGGGCCGTGTCCATCGCCTCGGCGATCTTGAAGCCCAGGCTCCAGAGGTGATGGCGAAACGCCATGGTCGCGTCCCAGTCGATCGCCGGATTGCCCCAGGGATCGAGGTCGCGAAGCGGATCCGAAACCACATGGGCAGCCGCATAGGCGATGCGGTTGAAGGTCGGCGGCGTGCTGGGCCGTTCGACCGGCGTTCCGGTCAGATGATACTGTTCAAGCGAACCGTCTTGGCACGGCAGCGTCAGGCTTGTCATTGGGGTCGGTCTCCTCCGCGGACGTTTGTCTTGGAATACTTTGGATCGTTCCAAATGGCAAGCAACAATGTTTTTCAGGCGAGGCGCCCCTCCTCCGAGTGAATGCATGTTTCCGATATTATTATTGAAATTCAATCAAATATTCTGTCTATCGCGCGAATCTTAACGTCTCTCTGGACGTCTTGTCTCTGCGCCGGGCGCGGCCGGACCGGAAAAAAGTGATCAGCTAACTCTTGACGAAATTGGAACGTTCCAATTATGAAAGAGAAAAGCAGGCAGAAGAATTCGGGAGGATGCTGTGGTCAAGGAGAGGGTAACGGTCATCGATATTGCGCGCGCCGCCGGCGTGTCGAAGTCGACCGTGTCGCTCGTTCTTCAAGGCAGCTCGCTCGTCAACGAGACGACGCGCGCCAAGGTGAATGCCGCCATCCGCGATCTCGGTTACGTCTATAACCGTAGCGCCGCCAACCTTCGTCAGGCGAAGTCCAAGATCATTGGCATCGTCGTCAACGATCTCACCAACAGCTTCTTTGCCGAGCTCGCCGTCGGCGTCGATGCGGTTGTGCAGTCGGCCGGCTTCGTGCAGTTCCTCGCCAATACCGGCGAAAAGATCGAGCGCCAGCGTGAAGTTGTGGCGTCCATGCGTGAGCACGGCGTTTCCGGCCTGATCGTCTCCCCGGCGCGGGGCACGGAAGCGGCCGATCTCGCGCCGCTGGTCGATAGCGGCATTCCGGTCGTGCTGGTCGTGCGCGATATCACGGGTGCCGAGGTGTCATCGCTGATCTCCGACAATCATGCCGGCGCCATGGCTGCCGTGCGTCACCTGATCGAGCGCGGCCACCAGCGCATCGCCTTCCTCGGCGGTTTTCCGGATACGGCCGTCTTCGAGGCGCGCATGCGCGGCTACCGTGATGCTCTTGTGGAGGCTGGCATGCCGGTTTCCGACGCGCTGATCATCGGTTCGGCGCCGTCGCGCGCCGGTGGGGTGACCGCGGTGGAGCAGGCGATGATGCTCGCCGACCGGCCGACGGCCGCACTCTGCTTCAACGATGCGGTCGCCTTCGGCGTTTGCGATGGTCTCCGGGCCCGGCGGCTTGAGCCGGGCGCAGACTTCGCCGTCATCGGTTTCGACGACGTGATCGAGGCGAAGACGGCAGTGCCGGCGCTGACGACGGTGTCCGTCGATCCGCAAGGCATGGGCCAGCGGGCCGCCGAGTTGCTGTTGAAGCAGATCAAGGCCGGCAAGGCGGAACCGGAAACGATCGTCGGTTCGGTCCGTCTCGTTGTTCGCCAGAGCTGCGGCGCTGCAGTCGAGAGAAAAAGGGAGGCACTGGCATGACGCGTTGGGGTCTGATCGGCGCAAGCACGATTGCACGTGAATGGGTGATCGGCGCGATCCGCGCCGCCGGAGGCGAGGTCGTCTCGGTCATGAGCACCAGCGCCGAGCGCGGAGCAGCCTATGCCGAGGAGAACGGCATCGCCAAGTCGGTGACCTCGGTCGCGGATCTGGTCGGCGATCCCGATGTCGATGCCGTCTATGTCTCGACCACCAATGAGCTGCATCGCGAGCAGACCCTGGCGGCGATTGCCGCCGGCAAACACGTGCTCTGCGAGAAGCCGCTGGCGATGACGCTGGAGGATGCGCGCGACATGGTGAGCGCGGCGCGGGAAGCGGGTGTCGTTCTTGCTACCAACCACCATCTGCGCAACGCCGCGAGCCACCGCGCCATGCGCGATGCGATCGCCGAGGGCAGGATCGGCCGGCCGATTGCAGCGCGCGTCTTCCATGCGGTCTATTTGCCACCGCATCTCCAGGGCTGGCGGCTGGAGCGGCCGGATGCCGGCGGCGGAGTCATCCTCGACATCACCGTGCACGACGCCGATACGCTGCGCTTCATTCTCAATGACGACCCGATCGAAGCGGTCGCCATCAGCCATAGCGCCGGCATGGGCAAGGAAGGCCTGGAGGATGGCGTCATGGGTGTCATCCACTTCCGCTCCGGCGTCATCGCTCAGTTCCACGATGCCTTTACCACCAAATACGCCGAGACCGGTCTTGAGGTGCATGGCACCGAAGGATCGCTGATCGGCCGCAACGTGATGACGCAGAAGCCGACAGGCACGGTGACGCTGCGCAACGCCGATGGCGAGAGCGAGCTGACGCTCGACCATGCCAATCTCTACGAAACCGCACTTTCCGCCTTCCACGCCGCCGTCAGGGGCGAGGGCCGTCCATCGGCGACGGGCGAAGACGGCGTCTGGTCGCTGGCAACAGGCCTTGCAGTCGTCAAGGCGGCGGCCACCGGCCAGGCCGTGGCGATCGAAACGGGACTTTGAACTCATGTCGATGAACAAGCACATCTCGCCGGCCGAAGCGGCTGCCTTGATCCCGGATGGTGCCGTCGTTTCCGTCTCCTCGTCCAGCGGTCTTGGCTGCCCCGACCTGATGCTGAAGGCGATCGGCGAGCGGTTCGAGACGACCGGTCACCCACGTGACCTGACGACGCTGCATCCAATTGCCGCCGGCGACATGAGCGGCATCAAGGGTGTCGACTACATCGCCAAGAAGGGTCTGTTGAAGAAGATCATCGGCGGCTCCTACCCTTCCGGTCCGTCGAGTGCCGAACCGCCACTGATCTGGCAGATGATCGGCGCTGACGAAGTGGCTGCCTACAACGTGCCCTCCGGCATCCTCTTCGACATGCACCGTGAGGCGGCGGCCAAGCGGCCGGGCGTGATGACTAAGGTCGGCCTCGATACCTTCGTCGATCCGTCGCGCGAAGGCTGCGCCATGAACGCTTCGGCCGCGGCTGAGCCCGTGGTGAAGAAGGTTTCGTTCGAGGGCGAGGACTGGCTCTATTTCAAGGCGATCGCGCCGCAAGTAGCGATCATCCGCGCGACCACAGCGGACGAACGTGGCAATCTCACCTATGAGCACGAGGGCGCCTATCTCGGCGGTCTCGACCAGGCGCTCGCCGCCCGCAACAATGGCGGCATCGTCATTGCTCAGGTCAAGCGTGTCACCAAGGAAGGCTCGCTGAAGCCCCACGACGTGCGGGTGCCTGGCGTGCTCGTCGATTACGTCATCGTCGATCCCGACCAGAAGCAGACGACCCAGACGCCCTACGATCCGGCGATCTCAGGCGAGATCTTTCGGCCGCTCGACAGTTTCCGCGTGCCGGAATTCAACATCCAGAAGGTGATTGCCCGCCGCGTGGCGCAGGAGCTGCAAGCCGGCAGCGCCGTCAATCTGGGCTTCGGCATTTCGGCCAACGTGCCGCGCATACTGCTCGAAGAAGGACTGCATGGAGCCGTCACCTGGGTGATAGAGCAGGGCGCCGTCGGCGGTGTGCCGCTGCTCGACTTTGCCTTCGGCTGCGCTTCCAACGCCGATGCTTTCATGCCCTCGCCCTATCAGTTCACTTATTTCCAGGGCGCCGGCTTCGACGCCTCGCTGCTTTCGTTCCTCGAGATCGACCGCAACGGCTCGGTCAACGTCTCGAAGCTCTCCTTCCGCCCGCATGTGACGGCCGGTGCCGGCGGTTTCGTCGACATCACCGCACGGGCGAAGAAGATCGTGTTCTCCGGCATGTTCAATGCCGGCGCCAAGCTTTCGATCGCCGACGGCAAGCTGGTGATCGAGAAGGAAGGCAAGCTCAAGAAGCTGGTCAACGAAGTCGAGCACGTCACCTTCTCGGGCCGTCGCGGCATCGAGCAGGGCCAGGACATCACCTATGTGACCGAACGCTGCGTAACGAAGCTGACGCCCGAGGGCGTGATGCTGACCGAGATCGCTCCGGGGGTCGATCTGCAGGCGCATATTCTCGACCAGTCGGAATTCCCGCTGATCGTTTCCGACAGGCTGAAGACCATGGATGCGGCGCTGTTCCAGGAGGCGTTGATCGGATTGGAGCTGCCGAAAAAGCCGGCGCGCCGGCTTCAGGGAGGCGGTCGTGGCTGAGGGTCGTATTCGCATCGAGATCGATGGGCCGATCGCGACCATGACGGTTGCCCGTCCGGACAAGCTCAACGCCTTCGACATCGACATGCTGAAGGCGCTCGCATCCGCCTGCGATACGGTCGAAGGCGACCGCAATATCCGCGTCGTCATCCTGACCGGTGAGGGCAAGGCGTTTTCGGCCGGTGGCGACATCAAGGCGTGGGGCGGCATGGATGCGCCGGAATTCGGGCATGACTGGGTGCGCTTCGGCCATCGCGTGTTCGAGCGGCTGGCGACCCTGCGCATGCCTGTCATTGCGGCCCTCAACGGCCACGCGCTCGGCGGCGGGCTGGAGCTTGCGGCGGCCGCCGATATCCGGCTGGCCGAGGCGCAGATCAAGATCGGCCTGCCGGAGACGAGCCTCGGCATGGTGCCGGGATGGTCGGGCACGCAGCGCCTGGTCTCGCGTTTTGGTGCCCAGATTGTCAGGCGCATGGTGCTTGGCGGCGAGATGTTCTCGGCCGAGACTGCCCTCAAGGAAGGCCTGGTCGATGCAGTCGTCGAGACCGGGACGGTACTTACCGCCGCCCGTGATTATGCGGCGCGGGTCGCCAAGCGTGGCCCTGCGGCGCTCGAAATTTCGAAACTGATGCTCGCTTCGGCGAATGGCGAAGACAACGGATCTGCGGTCGAGGCACTCGGCTCGATCCTCGTCGCCAAGACCGGCGACCTCAAAGAAGGCGTCGCCGCCTTCACCGAGAAGCGTGAAGCCCAATTCAAGGGAGAATGGTAATGACCGTGCTCGTGAAACCCAAGCCGATCGAAGGCCACAAGGTTCGCGCCTTCCAGATGCTGATCGACGGCAAGTGGGTGGACAGCGCCGAAGGGCGCACGATCGAGCGTGTGGCGCCGGGCCATGGCGTCGTTGTCAGCCGCTATCAGGCCGGCACCAAGGCCGACGCTGAAAAAGCGATTGCCGCCGCCCGCCGTGCCTTCGACGAAGGTAGCTGGCCGCGCATGACCGCTTCACAGCGTTCGCTGGTGCTGCTGCGTGCCGCCGACATCATTGCCGAGCGCGCCGATGAGCTTGCCTATCTCGATGCGATCGAGTCCGGCAAGCCGATCAGCCAGGCCAAGGGCGAACTTGGCGGTGCCGCCGATATCTGGCGCTACGCCGCGGCTCTCGCCCGCGATCTGCATGGTGAAAGCTACAACACGCTCGGTGACGGTACACTTGGTGTCGTGCTGCGCGAGGCGATCGGTGTCGTCTCGATCATCACGCCCTGGAATTTCCCGTTCCTTATCGTCAGCCAGAAGCTGCCCTTTGCGCTGGCCGCCGGCTGCACCACGGTGGTCAAGCCGTCGGAACTGACCTCGGCCTCGACGCTGCTGCTCGGCGAGATCCTCGAAGCCGCCGGTGTTCCCGCCGGCGTCGTCAACATCATCACCGGCACGGGGCCGGAGGTCGGCGCGCCGATGACGACGCATCCGGATGTCGACATGGTGTCCTTCACCGGCTCGACCGGCGTCGGCCGCCTGACCATGGCCAATGCTGCACAGACGCTGAAGAAGGTCTCGCTGGAGCTCGGCGGCAAAAACCCGCAGATCGTCTTTCCGGACGCCAATCTCGATGAGTTCATCGATGCCGCAGTGTTCGGCGCTTACTTCAATGCCGGCGAATGCTGCAATGCCGGTTCGCGCCTGATCCTGCATCGCGATATCGCCGACGAGGTGACGCGCCGCATCGCCGAACTTTCTGCCAAGGTCAAGGTCGGCGATCCGCTTGATCCGGAAACCCAGGTGGGCGCCATCATCACGCCGCAGCATCTGGAAAAGATTGCCGGCTATGTTTCTGCCGCTTCCAGGGACGGTGCAGCGGTCGCTCATGGCGGCACGGCGCTCGATCTCGGCATGGGCCAGTTCATGGCGCCGACGATCCTTTCTTCCGTGCGGCCGGACATGGCAGTGGCGCGGGAAGAAGTGTTCGGGCCGGTTCTTTCCGTTTTGACCTTCGAGACGACTGAGGAGGCGATCCGCATTGCCAATGCGATCGACTACGGCCTTTCGGCCGGCGTCTGGAGCCGTGACTTCGACACCTGCCTGACGATTGGCCGCCGCGTGCGCGCGGGCACCATCTGGATGAACACCTTCATGGACGGTGCGTCGGAACTGCCCTTTGGCGGCTACCGCCAGTCCGGCCTCGGCCGCGAACTCGGCCGGCATTCGGTCGAGGATTATACCGAGACCAAGACGCTCAACATGCATATGGGACCGCGCACCGGCTGGTGGATGCCGCGCTAAGGCTGGATCAGAGGGAGAGACGACATGCGGACGACGGGGAGAACATTGGGGCAGGAGGCAGCGTCACGCGACGCCGTCCTGCACGCCGTGTTCGCCCGCTCAGCCGGCCGTGCCGAAGCTCGATGGGATCTGCGGACAGAGCAGCAGCTGGAGCTTGCTGATGTCGCTCTCGCCGCCGATCTTCTGCAGGAGCACCCGGCCCATGTCCTCGCCGGTCGCTGTCAGGTCTTCGTAGATGGTTTCGACCTGCGGCTGGATGGCGCTCAAGAGGTGCGAGGTCTGCTTGGCGACGATGTCGTATTCGCGTCCGAGCGTGAGGCCGCAATCGCTCATGCCGGTGATGGTCGCCAGCGCACAGACCTCGCCGCCGCACATGAAGCTATCCGGCGGATCGGGCTCGGCATAGCGCTGGCGCACACGGTCGCGGATCGCGCCGGCGGGGCTGTCGAGGTCGATGCCCGAGAGGATCTCGTAGGCGCAGCCGGCCTCGCGCACGGCGGTCATGAAGCCGTGTTGCAGATGGCCCGCAAAGGTGAAATCGGCGGGACCGCTGATCAGCGCGGGCTTGCGCCTGCCCTTGGCGATCAGGCGCTTCGTCGCCTGGTAGGAGAAGGTGAAGTTGTCGTAGTCGACATAGGGATGCGGGGTGGAAAGCTCCGTGCGCCCATGGGTGACGAAGGGAAAGCCGAGATCGGACAGCAATCGGACGCGGGGATCGAGCGGTTCCGTGCGCGAGAAGATCAGGCCGTCGGCCATCGCGTTGCGGGTGATGTAGTTGACCGCTTCGACATTTGTCGAGTTGAGGAAGTTCGGCATGACGATCAGGTGAAAGGCGGTGCCCTGCAGCGCCTTGGCGATGCCGCTCATGATCGAGGTGCCGTAGCCGAGAATTTCCTCATGTGGATCGAGCAGCACGCCGATGACATTGGTGCGGCCAGTCTTCAGGCGCTGGGCGGCACGGTCGGGCGAATAGCCGATCTCGTCGGCGACCTCGCGCACCCGCTTGCGGGTTTCGATGGAGATCTGCGGCGCATCGGACAGCGCGCGCGAGACGGTGGTGACCGCAAGGCCGGTGATTTCCGCGATCGTGCGAAGGGTCGGCTTGCCGCGCTTGACGGTGGCACCGCTGTCTTCGTGGTGGGCGGGCTTGGAGGGATCGGCCAATGCTAGTCATCCTGAGAGCGGGCAAGAGCGGGTTTTGTAACGTGGTGCGAACGCTTAGGCAATCGAATCATGAAAACGTTTTAAATCTCGCATCGCGGCATGGATTGCTGCGCTGCAATAGCTAATGTGAGCTATATAATTCAGTAAATTCAAACGGTTCCGAAGGTGCTAAAGTACAAAATGGCGGAATGCTTGACTTGCTGAATTTATAACGTTTTAAATGGCCAGCCGCTGGCTGAAGCGGCGCGAATTCCGGGGTGGAGGAGGTTCCGCCTCGTTAACTTGCAAACGGGAGGAAAACGATGCGCAAGTTGATGACGACGACGGCCGTTGTGGCGCTGATGATGGCGGCCACCGCCGCGCGCGCAGCCGAAAATGTGGAAGTTCTGCACTGGTGGACATCCGGTGGCGAAGCCGCCGCACTCGACGTTCTGAAGAAGGATCTGGAAAGCAAGGGCATCACCTGGACCGACATGCCGGTTGCCGGTGGTGGCGGTACGGAAGCCATGACGGTGCTGCGCGCGCGCGTCACCGCGGGCAACGCTCCGACCGCCGTGCAGATGCTCGGCTTCGACATTCTCGACTGGGCCAAGGAAGGCGCACTCGGCAACCTCGACGAGACGGCTTCCAAGGAAGGCTGGGACAAGGTGATCCCGACCGCCCTGCAGCAGTTCTCGAAGTATGACGGCCACTGGATCGCAGCACCGGTCAACGTGCATTCGACCAACTGGGTCTGGATCAACAAGGCCGCCCTCGACAAGGCTGGCGGCAAGGAGCCGACCAACTGGGACGAACTGGTTGCCCTGCTCGACAACTTCAAGGCTCAGGGCATCACGCCGATCGCCCATGGCGGCCAGCCCTGGCAGGATGCGACGATCTTCGACGCCGTCGTGCTTTCGCTCGGCACCGACTTCTACAAGCAGGCTTTCATCGACCTCGACCCGGCAGCGCTCGGCGGCGACAAGATGAAGGAAGCCTTCGACCGCATGACGAAGCTGCGCTCCTATGTCGACGACAACTTCTCCGGCCGTGACTGGAACCTCGCTTCCGCTATGGTCATCGAGAACAAGGCCGGCCTGCAGTTCATGGGCGACTGGGCCAAAGGCGAGTTCCTGAAGGCGAAGAAGGTGCCGGGCACCGATTTCGTCTGCATGCGCTTCCCGGGTACGCAAGGGTCCGTGACCTTCAACTCCGACCAGTTCGCGATGTTCAAGGTTGCCGACGACAAGGTTCCCGCACAGCTCGCCATGGCTTCGGCGATCGAAAGCCCGACCTTCCAGTCGGCCTTCAACGTCGTTAAGGGCTCGGTCCCGGCCCGCACCGACGTTCCGGACACGGCCTTCGACGATTGCGGCAAGAAGGGCATCAAGGACCTGGCGGAAGCCAACACCAACGGCAAGCTCTTCGGCTCCATGGCCCATGGCCATGCCAATCCGGCTGCCGTCAAGAACGCGATCTACGACGTCGTGACGCGTGAGTTCAACGGCGAACTGACGTCCGAAGAGGCCGTCAAGGAACTGGTCTCGGCCGTCGAGGCCGCGAAGTAACGGGCTCGCTCCGGGGCGCGTACTGCATAATTCCTTAGATCCGCATGGATTTAAGGACAAAATTATGCAGCAACTTAGGTGTTGCAGCGACCTTAGCGTGTCTTGCGAGACACGCGGCGCTGCTAGGCGCCCCGGACACCCCATTCCGACATGCAGGCGCCGTCGAACCACCGTGGCCAACAGGACGCGGGGAGGGGCGCTTTGATACCCAGAACCTCGCGCGGATGCCGATATCAGGGTTGTGCCCGACGGCCGCGCCAGAAGTGGTGAACGTTCATGGATAGCCGCAGTCGCCTGCAGGACCTGATACCGAAGCTGGTGCTTGCCCCGAGCTTCCTCATCGTCCTGATCTTTGTCTATGGTTTCATTGCCTATACCGGCTTTCTGTCGATGACGGACAGCAAGATGCTGCCGTCCTACAATTTCGTCGGTTTAAGCAACTATACGAAGCTGTGGGCGCTGCCACACTGGTGGCGGGCGGTGAGCAACCTGGCGATCTTCGCCGCGCTCTATATCGCCATCTGCTCGGTGCTTGGCCTCGGGCTGGCGATCCTGCTCGACCAGAAGATCCGCGCTGAAGGGTTCCTGCGGCCGATCTATCTCTATCCGATGGCGCTTTCCTTCATCGTGACGGGCACTGCCTGGAAGTGGTTCCTCGATCCCGGCATCGGCCTTGAGAACACCATGCATCTGTGGGGCTGGGAGAGTTTCTCGTTCAACTGGATCAAGGACCGCAACTACGCGATCTACTGCGTCGTCATCGCCGCGGTCTGGCAGTCGACCGGCTTCATCATGGCGATGTTCCTGGCCGGCCTTCGCGGCGTCGACAACGAGATCATCAAGGCAGCCCAGATCGACGGCGCCAAGACCTCGACGATCTATCGCCGGATCATCATTCCCTTGATGCGACCGGTGTTCCTCTCGGCTTTCGTCGTGCTCGCGCATCTGGCGATCAAGGCCTACGACCTGATCATCGCGCTGACCGGTGGCGGCCCCGGCCAGGCGACCGAGCTGCCGGCGACCTTCATGTATTCCTACACCTTCACCCGCAACCAGATGGGCATCGGCGCGTCCTCGGCGATCATCATGCTGGTGATGATCTTCTCGATCATCGTTCCTTATCTCTATTCCGAAATCCGGGGAGCAAAACGCTGATGAGCGCTCCGAGCCCAGACAACATCATCTCGCACAACCGCCTCACCCGCGCGTTGATCTACACCGCGCTGATCCTCTTTGCGCTCTATTCGCTGCTGCCGCTCTACGTGATGCTGGTGAACTCGGTGAAGCCGCTCGACGAGATCCGCCAGGGCGGCATGCTCAACCTGCCGCAGACCTTTACGCTCGAGCCCTGGCTTCAAGCCTGGTCGACGGCGCAGATCGGCGTGCAGCCGACGGGCCTCAAGCCCTTCTTCATCAATTCGATCCTGATGGTCGTGCCGGCCGTGGCGATCTCGACGATCATCGGTGCGCTGAACGGCTACGTGCTGACGAAGTGGCGCTTTCCCGGTGCCAACATCTTCTTCGCCATGCTGCTTCTGTCCTGCTTCATCCCGTTCCAGATCGTGCTGATCCCGATGGCGCGCATCCTTGGGATCCTGGGGCTCGCCGGTTCGATCTGGGGCCTGATTTTCGTCCATGTGATCTACGGCCTCGGCTTCACGACGCTCTATTTCCGCAACTACTACGAGGCCTTCCCGACCGAGCTGGTGCGCGCAGCACAGATCGACGGGGCCAGCTTCTTCCAGATCTTCTGGCGCATCCTGCTGCCGTCCTCCGGCCCGATCATCGTCGTCTCGGTCATCTGGCAGTTCACCAACATCTGGAACGACTTCCTGTTCGGCGCGTCCTTCTCAGGCCCCTATTCGACGCCGATGACGGTCGCGCTCAACAACCTCGTTTCGTCCTCGACAGGCGTCAAGGAATACAACGTTCACTTCGCAGGCGCGATCCTTGCCGCCCTGCCAACGCTCATCGTCTACATCGTGTCCGGCCGCTACTTCGTTCGCGGGCTGATGTCGGGCGCCGTGAAAGGATAAGCTCATGTCTTTCTTGAAAATCAGCAACCTGCGCAAATCCTATGGCTCGCTCGAGATCCTGAAGGACATCAACCTGGAGATCGAAAAGGGCGGCTTCCTCGTGCTCGTCGGCCCGTCCGGTTGCGGCAAGTCCACGCTTCTGAACACGATAGCCGGTCTCGAACCGATCACGTCCGGCGAGATCGCCATCAATGGCCGCTCGGTCGCCGACCTGCACCCGTCGAAGCGCGATATCGCCATGGTGTTCCAGTCCTACGCGCTCTACCCGAACATGACGGTCGCCGGAAACATCGCTTTCGGCATGGAAATCCGCGGCGTGCCGAAGGACGAGCGCGAGAAGGCGATCAAGCAGGTCGCCGACATGCTGCAGATCGGCCATCTGCTCGACCGCAAGCCGAGCCAGCTCTCCGGCGGCCAGCGCCAGCGCGTCGCCATGGGCCGGGCGCTGGTGCGCAATCCGCAGGTCTTCCTGTTCGACGAGCCGCTCTCCAACCTTGATGCCAAGCTGCGCGTCGACATGCGCACCGAGATCAAGCGGCTGCACAACCGCATGAAGACGACGATCGTCTACGTCACCCACGACCAGATCGAGGCGATGACGCTGGCAACGAAGATCGCCGTTCTGAAGGACGGCGTGCTGCAGCAGTTCGGAACACCTGCCGAGATCTACAACAACCCGGCCAACATGTTTGTCGCTGACTTCATGGGTTCGCCGGCGATGAACCTTTTGACCGCGCGCATCGAAAAGAGCGGTTCCGATATCGCCGTGGCGCTGGCGCGTCCGAATGCCGAGCCGCTGAAACTCGCGGTGCCGCAGGCCAACGGTGCGCTCTCGGCCTATGCCGGCAAGGACGTGGTCTTCGGCATTCGTCCGGAAGCGCTGACCGACCCAGATGGCGCCGACCGCAATGCCAAGGTGGTCGCCGAGGGCGAATGCCTGATCGAGGTGGTCGAGCCGGCCGGTTCCGACACGTTCGCGGTCACGCGTCTCGGCGGCAAGGAGATCGTTGCCCGGCTTCGCGCCGATGCCCGCATTGCTGCCGGTCAGACCTCGCGGCTCGCCTTCAACCTCGACAAGGCGGTGTTCTTCGACCCGCAGAGCCAGCAGCGGATCGCGTAATCGATCATGCAGGAGCAGCCGGACATCGTCATCATCGGGTCGGGGATCGGCGGCTCCACGCTTGCGGCGGGGCTTGCCGGCTCCGGCGCCCGCATCGCCATCCTCGAGCGCGGCGAACGCCTGCCCGATACGCCGGAGGCGCGCAGCTACAGCTCTATCTTCGTCAAGGGTCATTTCCGCCCGAGGGAGATGTGGCGCGAACCTGACGGGACCGAGTTCAATCCAGGAAACTTCTATTTCGTCGGCGGCAATTCCAAGCTCTTCGGCGCCGTACTCTTGCGCTACCGGGCCGAAGATTTCACCGAGATGCAGCATCTTGGCGGCGTTTCGCCGGCATGGCCCTTCCCCTACGAGGAACTGGAGCCGTGGTACGGCAAGGCCGAGCGACTGTTCGAGGTGCGCGGCGAACTCGGCGACGACCCGACGGAGCCGTTCCACAGTTCCCCTTATGCCTTCGGCCCGGTGCCGAACGAGCCGGCGATTGCGCGGGCGCGCGCTGAGCTGAAGGCACAGGGCTTGCATCCGGCAACCTTGCCGCTCGGCGTCGACATCGACACGTGGCTTGCCGGCGGGCGTACGCCCTGGGATGGGTTCCCGAACACCGGCAAGGGCAAGATGGATGCCGAGACCGCATCGCTCGCCTCGGCGCTCAAGGACCCCAACATCGAGTTGATCACCTCGGCGCATGTCGACACGCTTGAGGCCGGCCCGGGCGGGCGGATCGAGGCGGTCCACTACACCCACAGGGGCGAGAAGAAGACGCTGTCGCCGAAGCTGGTGATCCTGTCGGCCGGCGCGATCAATTCCGCTGCCATCCTCTTGCGCTCCGGTGGTGGCAAGGGTCTCGCGAACGCCTCCGACCAGGTCGGCCGCAACTTCATGAACCACAATTGCAGCGCCATGCTCGCGATCAACCCGTTCAAGCGCAATGACAGCGTCTACCAGAAGACGCTGATGCTGAACGACTATTACCTGACCGGCGGCAGGGACGGCCTACCGCTCGGCAATGTCCAGCTTCTCGGTAAGATCAACGCCGACATCCTGAAGGCCAACGCGCCCGTCTGGGCGCCGCGCTTTGCCTTCGATTTCATGGCCGGTCATGCGATCGACTGGTACATGATGACCGAGGACCTGCCGAACCCGGAAAGCCGCATCATGGTCGATGGCAAGGGCATCGTCATGCAGTGGCGGCGCTCGAACATGGAGGCGCTGTCCAGTCTCGAGGCGAAGATGCGCGCGCACTTCAAGGCGGCCGGCTATCCGGTCGTCCTATCGCAAGCCTTCGACAAGCGCACGCCGTCGCACCAGTGCGGCACGGTGCGGATGGGCACCGACCCGAAGCATGCGCCGCTCGACGTCTATTGCCGCGCCTTCGACCATCCCAACCTGTTTGTCGTCGACGCCGGCTGCCTGCCGACATCCGCTGCCGTCAATCCGGCGCTGACGGTTGCCGCCCAGGCGCTCAGGGTCGCCGACCACATTCTTGCGAAGGAGATCGGATCATGACGTCATCGACGCGTCCCGTCGCCATCGTCACCGGCGGCCGCCGCGGCATCGGTCTCGGCGTCGCCCGCGCGCTCGCCCGCGAGGGCTTCGACATTGCGCTTACCGGCCTGGGTGCGGCAGACGCGACGACCGCCCAGACGCTATCGGAACTCTCCGGTGAGCACGGACGGGCCATCTACATTGAGGCGAATCTTGCCGATGTCGGCGGTCATGCGGCGACGGTCGAGCGCGTCCGCGCCGAGCTCGGCCCGATCCGCTGCCTCGTCAATAATGCCGGCATCGCCTCGGTGGTGCGGGGTGATTTCCTCGATCTCTTGCCGGAGAACTTCGACACGATCGTCGCCACCAACCTGCGCGGCACGGTGTTTTTCACCCAGGCGGTGCTGGTGTCGATGCTGACTGATCCGGCCGACGTGACGCCGCGCTCGATCATCAACATCACCTCGGTTTCGGCGACGATGACGTCGCCCGAGCGGCTCGACTATTGCATGACCAAGGCTGGTCTTGCCGCCTTCAGCCAGGGTCTGGCGCTGCGCCTCGCCAATACCGGCATTTCGGTGTTCGAGATCCGGCCTGGCATCATCCGCTCCGACATGACGGCCGGTGTCACCGGGAAATACGATGCCTTGATCGATGGCGGATTGGTGCCGATGCGGCGCTGGGGCGAGCCCGAGGATATCGGCAACATCGCGGCCGGGCTTGCCGGAGGTAAATTCGGCTTCGCAACCGGCTCGGTCATCCAGGCGGATGGCGGGCTTTCGATCGGCCGTCTCTAGCAACAGGCAGGACTTTTGAGGCTCGCAAGCGGGCAGGGTTTGAGTTGAACACGTCGAAAATTTGGAACGTTCCAAATTTATGGCGGCGGAGGGAAGACAGGGAATGAGCTACGACTACATCATCACCGGCGCCGGCCCGGCCGGCTGCGTTCTCGCCAATCGCCTCTCCGAGGACCCGACGGTTCGCGTGCTGCTGCTCGAAGCTGGCGGCGGCGACTGGAACCCGCTGTTTCACATGCCGGCCGGTTTTGCCAAGATGACCAAGGGCGTCGCCAGCTGGGGCTGGGAGACGGTGCCGCAGAAGCACATGAAGGGCAGGGTGCTGCGCTACACCCAGGCCAAGGTGATCGGAGGCGGCTCGTCGATCAATGCCCAGCTCTATACCCGTGGCAACGCTGCCGACTACGACCTTTGGGCCTCCGAGGACGGCTGCAGCGGCTGGGACTATCGCAGTGTGCTTCCCTATTTCAAACGCTCGGAAGACAACCAGCGCTTTGCCGACGACTACCACGCCTATGGCGGGCCGCTCGGCGTCTCCATGCCCACGGCGGCGCTGCCGATCTGCGACGCCTATATCCGCGCCGGCCAGGAACTCGGCATTCCCTACAATCATGATTTCAACGGTCGCCAGCAGGCGGGCGTTGGCTTCTACCAGCTCACTCAGCGCAATCGCCGCCGCTCGAGTGCGTCGCTCGCCTATCTCTCGCCGATCAAGGATCGCCGCAATCTGACGGTCCGCACCGGCGCGCGCGTGGCGCGGATCGTGCTCGAAGGCACTCGCGCCGTCGGCGTCGAAGTCGTTACGGCCAAGGGCAGCGAGACAATCCGCGCGGATCGGGAGGTGCTGGTTACCTCGGGTGCCATTGGCTCGCCGAAGCTGCTTTTGCAGTCCGGCATCGGGCCGGCCGATCATTTGAGATCGGTGGGCGTCTCGGCAAAACACGACCTGCCCGGTGTCGGCGGTAACCTGCAGGATCACCTCGATCTCTTCGTGATCTCGGAATGCACCGGCGACCACACCTATGACGGTGTGGCGAAACTCCATCGTACGCTATGGGCTGGGTTGCAGTATGTACTGTTCCGCTCCGGCCCGGTCGCATCGTCGCTATTTGAGACCGGCGGCTTCTGGTATGCGGATCCGAATGCCCGTTCGCCGGATATCCAGTTCCATCTCGGTCTCGGCTCCGGCATCGAGGCGGGCGTCGAGAAGCTGAAGAATGCCGGCGTGACGCTGAATTCCGCCTATCTGCATCCCCGCTCGCGCGGCACGGTGCGGCTCAAGTCCTCCGATCCCGCCGCGGCACCGCTGATCGATCCCAACTACTGGGAGGATCCGCATGACCGCAAGATGTCGATCGAGGGGCTGAAGATCGCCCGCGAGATCATGCAGCAGGCGGCGCTCAAGCCCTTCGTGCTGGCGGAGCGCCTGCCGGGCAATTCGGTCGTCAGCGATGAGCAGTTCTTCGACTACGGCTGCGCCAATGCCAAGACCGACCATCATCCGGTCGGTACCTGCAAGATGGGGACGGATGCCTTGGCCGTGGTCGGGCTGGACCTAAAGGTGCGCGGACTTGAAGGCCTTCGCGTCTGCGACAGCTCGGTGATGCCGCGCGTTCCCTCTTGCAACACCAATGGGCCGACGATCATGATGGGCGAGAAGGGCTCAGACATCATCCGCGGGCTGCAACCGCTACCGCCGGCGATCTTCGCCCACGAACGCAACGACAGCCGCCCGCGCGCCCGCGCCGAAATCCGTTGAGGTCCCCATGATCCGCCATTGCGTCTTCATCCGCTTCCGCCCCGAGATCACAGGTGGGGAGAAGGCGGCTATCTTTGCCGAGATATCCGCGCTGAAAGCCCGGTTACCGGGATTTCTCGCCGCGCATGTGGGCGCCAATGTCAGCCCCGAAGTGGGCATGGACAAGGGGTTTGCAGAAGGCTTCATCGTCGACTTCACCGATGCGGCCGCGCGCGACGCCTATCTCGAAGACGAGGAGCACCGCAAGACAGGTGCCAAGATCGTGGCCGCGGCCGAGGGTGGCATTGCCGGCATCCTCGTCTACGACCTCGACATCGCCGGCTGAGTGAATGCAATGATCGAAGCGCGCCCCTTCCTGACCCGGCTTTTCGAAGAAGCAGTCCGCGCGGCCGACCCCTATGAGGCGATCAGGGCGCATCTGCCCGAACCGCCGAAGGGGCGGACGATTGTCGTCGGCGCCGGCAAGGCGGCCAGCCAGATGGCGGCCGCTTTCGAAAAGCTGTGGCAACATGCCTTCAGTGGCACGGTTGTTGCGCGCCACGGACCGGTGGAGCGGTGCGAGACGATCACGGTGCTGCAATCGGCCCATCCAGTGCCGGACGAAGCCGGGCTTGTCGCATCGGATGCCTTGCTGAAGGCGGTTTCCGGCCTGACGGCCGACGATCTCGTCATCGCACTGATCTCGGGCGGTGGCTCCGCGCTGCTGCCGGCGCCGCCCGAGGGTCTGACGCTTGCCGACGAGATTGCCGTCAACAGGGCACTGCTTGCCTCGGGCGCGCCGATCTCGGCGATGAATGTCGTGCGCAAGCACGTGTCGCGGATCAAGGGTGGGCGGCTTGCTGCTGCGGCCTTTCCCGCGCGGGTCGTCAGCCTCGTCGTCTCGGATGTGCCCGGCGACAACCCAGCCTTCGTCGCGTCCGGACCGACGGTGCCCGACCGCAGCACGGCGGAAGAGGCGCTCGAAATCGTTGACCGCTACCGGATGGAGCTTCCCGATGCCGTGATGGCGCATCTGCGATCGGAGGCTGCAAGGGCGCCGGATCCCGATGATCCACGTTTTGCCAGGCATACGGTTCATGTCATCGCTTCTGCTGCTGTTTCACTCGAAGCGGCCGCGGCCAAGGCGCGGGAGATCGGCATCGAGGCGCACATTCTCTCCGATGCGATCGAGGGTGAAGCGCGTGATATCGGCCGCATGCATGCGGCCCTTGCGCGCGAGGTGGCGCTGAGGAACCGCCCCTTCGGTAAGCCGGTGGTGCTGTTGTCCGGCGGCGAAACGACGGTGACGATTTCAGGCAAAGACTACGGCAAGGGTGGACGCAACAGCGAGTTCCTGCTGTCGCTGGCGCTCGATATCGACGGTGTATCCGGGATTGACGCGCTGGCCGCCGATACCGATGGCATCGACGGTTCTGAGGACAATGCCGGCGCCTTTGCCGATGGTAACAGCATCGCCCGCATGCGGGCTGCGGGTATCGATCCGCGGCTCCATCTCGCCCGTCACGACGCCTGGTCGGCCTTTTCGGCGAGCGGCGATCTGTTCGTCCCAGGCCCGACCGGAACGAACGTCAACGATTTCCGGGCGCTGTTGATTCGCTAGGGTGCGGCTGTTCTGTCGAGACGTTAGCCGGATTCAGCACTGTACCTGAAATGACAACGCCGCCGCCGAGATCTTCGGCGGCGGCGTTGTTTTGATTTGCGGCGTTTCGCCTTACTTGGCGCGCTTCAGCGCATCGCCGAGGATCGAGACGATCTCGCCAAAATGCTTCTCTTCGGCGATCAGCGGCGGCGAGAAGGCGATGATGTCGCCGGTGACGCGGATCAGCAGGCCCTTTTCGAAGCAATCGACGAAGACGTCATAGGCGCGGGCGCCGATTGCACCGTCGCGCGACTGCAGCTCGATGCCGGCGATCAGCCCGATCGTGCGGATGTCAATGACATTGGGCAGGCCTTTGAGCGAATGCATGGCGTCATGCCAGGCGTCCTGCAGCTCCACGGCGCGGGTCATCAGGCCCTCGTCGCGGTAGATGTCGAGCGTGGCGATGCCGGCTGCGCAGGCGGCAGGGTGGCCGGAATAGGTGTAGCCGTGGAAGAGCTCGATCGCGTTTTCCGGACCGTGCATCAGCGCGTCATGCACCTTGCGGCTGGCAAAGACCGCGCCCATCGGGATGGCGCCGTTGGTGAGGCCCTTGGCGGCCGTCACCATATCAGGGGTGACACCGAAGAAGTCGGTGGCGAATGCAGCACCCAGACGGCCGAAGCCGGTGATGACTTCGTCGAAGATCAGCAGGATGCCGTGCTTGTCGCAGATGGCGCGCAGGCGTTCGAGATAGCCCTTCGGCGGGATCAGCACGCCGGTCGAACCGGCGACCGGCTCGACGATGCAGGCGGCAATGGTCTCGGCGCCATGCAGCGCCACCAGCCGCTCGAGATCGTCGGCGAGCTCGGCGCCGTGCTCCGGCTGGCCCTTGACGAAGGTGTTCTTGGCGGGGTCGTGCGTGTGGCGCAGGTGATCGGAGCCCGGGAGCTGCGGGAAGACGCGGCGGTTGTTGAGAATGCCGCCGACCGAAATGCCGCCAAAGCCGACGCCGTGATAGCCGCGCTCGCGGCCGATCAGGCGCGTGCGCGTGCCCTGGCCGATGGCGCGCTGGTAGGCGATCGCGATCTTCAGGGCGGTGTCGACCGATTCGGAGCCGGAGCCGGTGAAGAAGACGCGGTCGAGCTTCTGGCCCTCAGGACCCGGCGCGATTTCGGCGAGGCGTTCGGCAAAATCGAAAGCGATCGGATGGCCCATCTGGAAAGAGGGCGCGAAATCCATGGTCGACAGCTGGCGCTCGACGGCCGAGGCGATCTGGCGGCGGCCGTGGCCGGCGTTCACGCACCAGAGCCCGGCGGTGCCGTCGAGGATCGTGCGGCCATCGGTGCTGGTGTAGTGCATGCCCTCGGCGGACGCGAGCAGGCGCGGTGCCTGCTTGAACTGCCGGTTGGCGGTAAACGGCATCCAATAGCTGTCGAGAACGGGGGCGTTGGGTTTGGTGTGCTGGTTCATGGCATCCTCCTCAAGGTCGCGCGATTGACGCCATGATTTGATTTGCCAAACAAGTCCTTTTCTGCTGTCAGTTAACGCATTGATTTATAATGCTGCTACTCGGCATGTTTGCGTTATTTCGAACAACCTGAACAGGAAGCTGCGCACCCGTGAGCGTCGATATCGGAAACAGGCTTCGCCATTTGAGGCTGATGCACAATCTGTCGCAGCGCGAACTGGCCAAACGCGCCGGTGTCACGAATTCAACGATCTCGCTGATCGAATCCAACGCGTCCAACCCGTCCGTCGGGGCGCTGAAGCGCATCCTCGACGGCATACCGATCGGGCTTGCCGAGTTTTTCTCCTTCGAGCCGGAGAAGCCGCGCAAGGCGTTCTATGCTGCCGAGGAACTGGTCGAGATCGGCAAGGGGCCGATTTCCTACCGCCAGATCGGCGAAAACCTCTTTGGCCGCAGCCTGCAGATCCTGAAGGAAGTTTACCAGCCCGGTGCCGACACGGGGAAGGTGCCGCTGGTGCATGACGGCGAGGAGGGGGGCATCGTGCTTGCGGGCCGCATCGAGGTCACCGTCGATGACGAGCGGCGGATCCTCGGGCCTGGAGATGCCTATTATTTCGAAAGCCGCCGACCGCACCGCTTTCGCTGTGTCGGGCCGGTGCCGTGCGAAGTAATTAGCGCTTGTACGCCGCCGACGTTTTGAGGAGGCGGAGTTCGGGACTGCCCCTCATCCCGCTGCCGCGACCTTCTCCCCGCAGGCGGGGAGAA
>NZ_JTLA01000147.1:0-58950 GCF_000799055.1 Ensifer sp. ZNC0028 | reverse complement strand
ATACGGCGGGTATCGTGCGCGAGCCGAAGAGCGGCCATTATCTCGACGCCACCCGCCCGCCGCTCGAAGACACGGTCAACGAGCTGGCAACCTCCGTCCTGAAACAGGATCCGAGCCTTGGCGTGATGCACTATTCCAACGCCGGCATCGCCGTCGTCGGCCGTGTGATAGAGGTCGTTACAGGCCAGAGCTATTCCGACTATGTTGCCGCCAACATCCTGAAGCCGCTTCACATGGACGGCTCGTCCTGCGGCATGGCGCCGGGCATCCGCGAGCGGCTGGCACCTGCCGACATGTGGACGCTCGATGGCGATACGCCGGCGCCGGTCTTCAGCCTCGGCGGGTCGCCGGCCGGCAACATCTTCTCAACCACCGGCGACATGGCGCGCTACGCCCAATGCCTGCTGCGCGGAGGCTTCGATGCCGAGGGCAATTCCATCATCTCGCCGGCGTCGCTGCGCGAAATGTGGACGCCGTTCGGCAAGCGCCCGGGCGGCGACAGGACGCTCGCCGGTTATGGCCTGTGCTTCGGCGCCGGCGAAGTTGATGGCTGGACTTCCGTCGGCCACGGCGGCGCGGTTTACGGCTACGCTTCGCAGATGATGCTGCTGCCGTCAGCCGGCGTCGGCGTGCTGATCTTCGCGACCCTCGATTTCGCCAACCAGATCGCCTCGCGGCTCGGTGTCGAAGGTGTGCGCATTGTCCTTGCCGAACGCAAGATGGGCAAGATGCCGGAGCGGACACAGCGTCCGCCGGAAATTACGGAGGCGCAGTTCGAGACGCTTCCGGGCTACTACCGGGACGATGCGACGCAAGAGATTGTCGAGGTCAAGTCCAAGGGCGGCAAGATCTACTTGATGGGCGAGGGCGTACCGCACCGGATCCGTCCGGTGGCCGGCAACGATTTCGTCATCGACGGTCGTATCTACGGGCGCGGTGCGGACTATGCCCACATGAACCTCTCCTTCCCGGCAGCTGGCAAGCTCGTCTGGCGGGATACAAGCTGGACACGCATAGAGACGCCTGAGGACGAGACTGTGCCCGATGCCATCGCGCCGCATCTCGGCGAATATGGGCCGGACTTCAACATCACCTACCTGACCTACAGCCATGGCGGCCTGAAGTGCCTGATCGAGTACTTCTGCACCCACACATGCGAGCTGGTCGCAGAGGGGCGCTTCCGCATGCACGGGCGGCTTTACGAAGACGAGATCCTCGAACTCGACGCCGTCGACGACAACGGCAAGCGCGGCATCCGCGTCGGGCCGATGTTCCTGGAGCGACGCAGCCCGTCTCAAGCCGAAGCTGCGTGACCCAATCATGACCGCTCCAATCAAGATGGAGTCACCTCTTGGCGCCCGCATGTTCATCGGCGGGCGCGAGGTCGACTATTATTGCGGCACGTCGTACTTCTGCCTGCATGGCCACTCCGAGGTGATCGAGGCGGCCTGCGAAGCGACGAGGCGCTACGGCATGGGGCCGGGGACACTCGCCCATATGCAGGTCTATGCCGATTTGCAGGAGCGGCTGCGCGACTGGTTCGGCACGGAGGAGGTCGTCTACATGATCTCCGGCTACACCAGCCCCATGGTGTTGCTGCAGGGGCTGCGCGATGAATTCGATGTCATCCTCATGGATTCGGCAACGCATTACAGTACCCGTGACGCGATCCCGACGCTCGGCAAGCGGGTTCATGAGTTTCGACATGCCGATCCGGAGGATCTTGCTGCGCAACTGTCGCTGCATGTGAAGGCGGGCGAGCGGCCGGCGGTGCTGACCGACGGCGTCTTTCCGTCGTCCGGGCGGTTGGCGCCACTTGGGGATTACCGGCAGGCCATGGCCCCTTATGATGGGGCGCTGCTCTGCATCGACGATTCCCACGGCGTCGGCGTCCTTGGTGAGACCGGCCGCGGATCGCTGCAGCACGCGGGGCTCGAAGGCGAGGGCAACTATCTCGCCGGCACGATGAGCAAGGCGTTCGGCGCGCTCGGCGGCATCGTTCCCGGCAGTGCGGATCTAGCCGCCAAGATCGCGGGCAATGCCATGATCATGCGTGGGGCCTCGCCGGCGCCACCGGGTCTTGCAGCCGCTGCCGCGGCATCGTTGCGCGTTCTGCAGACGACACCGCAAAAGCGCGCCAATCTCGTTCGCAACGTCAAGCATGTGCGCAGCGGGTTGCGGAGCCTCGGGTTCGACGTTGCCGACACGCCGGTACCGATCGTCACCATCAAGGGCGTCACCGACCTCGAACAGCTGCGCGATCGTCTTGCGGAGCGCGATATCATCGTCAGGGTGCAGCAGCCTGGTGGCTATTCCGACGCGTCCGATGTCGCGACCATGCGGCTTGCGGTGTTTTCCGAGCACACGACCGCTCAGATCGATCGGCTCCTGCAGTCGATGGGCGAGCTTCTCTAGACCTGCGCGTGGCGATGCCGCCGACGTTGGCGTCGGCGGCATCGCGCTACCGATCGTGCATGCCCGTCTGTTCCTGAGAGGGTATCCATAACGAATTGAAATTTCAGGGGTTAGGCGATTTTTGCATGGAGCTTTGCGCAAATTGAATTGGCCTGTGGTGGGGAGCTTGACCAATGTTCCGTCCCAACGACATGCAAATCGCCGGTCACCAGTCACGCGTGCCTCGCCGATAACAAGTCTGCCCAAGTGGCCGCTGAAGCCCTGCGGTGCCGGGCGCCGAGCGCGGGTGTCGGCCTTCGTGATGCCTGCCTGAAACGACCGCATCTATCCCGCTCTTCCCGATTGACCGATAGAGGAACCTACCCATGAAAGTCTTCATTTCCGCTGACATCGAAGGCACCGCAGGCATTGCGCAATGGGACGAAGCCGAGCGCACCCATGCCGACTGGACCGAATTTCGCGCCCTGATGACCGCCGAGGTGGTCGCCGCCTGCGAGGGCGCGCGTGCCGCCGGTGCGACCGAAGTGGTGGTGAAAGACGCCCATGACAGCGGACGTAACCTCATTCTCGATCGCCTGCCGGACTACGTCCGCATCGTGCGCGGCTGGTCCGGCCATCCGGATGCGATGATGTTCGGCCTCGATGCCGGCTTCGCGGCCGCGATCTATACGGGCTATCACTCCAAAGCCGGCAGCGAGGCAAATCCGCTCGCCCATACCTCCACCATGCGCATCTCGCGCCTGCTCCTGAACGGCGAGGTCGCCTCGGAATTCACCGTCAACGCGCTCTGTGCCGCCGGTTACGGCGTACCGTCGGTCTTCCTGGCCGGCGATGCCGGTATTTGCTCCGACGCCCGGGCGATGGTGCCGGGGCTGAAGTCGGTGGAAACACTGGAGGGTAGAGGTCGGTCAACGACGTCGATCTCGCCTGCTTGGTCGCGCCGGCTTATCCGTGAAGGCGTAGCAGAAGCGCTGTCCGGCGATTTTTCTCAGGTGCTGCCGTCCAGGGCCGAGCGCTACGAAGTGGTGATCGAGTTCAACAATCCGACAGATGCCTATCGTGCCGGTTGGTATCCCGGAGCCTATGCACACGGTCCTCGCGCCGTCGCTTTCAAGCATGCGGATTTTGCCGAGATCTTGCGCGCGCTGGTTTTCCTGAAAGCTTGATCAGGTCGCGTTCCAGCTGCAGCTTTTCCGTGCGCCAGAGGCCTTTGACCCTCCGCTCCTGCCATAGAGCTTGCAACTGAGAAGCGCTGATCCGCGCGATGTCGCCCAACGTGCGGCGATCTGGAGCGCAACGTCGGCGCGGCCAAATTGGCTGCGACGACAACGCTCGACACGCTATGTTCCTGCTAGAGCGGCATAGGTATCGACAGCAATGATCGCCGACGTGAAAATCTCGCGTCAATCGGGCGCATTTTTCGTATGGCCGACGCAAGCGCTCGCAATAACGTACGAATTTTCTGACTATTGTTGGACTAAATGTCTCCGGCCTGTCACAAGCCCTTGAGGACGCGATCGCCGTTATCTTTAGAACGGGGTCGGGCGACCGATTGACGTCACGTTGCTGCCGCGAGATCACGCTGGCCGTCCTACAATTTACTCCCGCCCGAAATCGGTCGACACCGAGGTGGGAGTTTGCGCCGCGCTTCCCACGGCGCCTCAGGAGGTGGACTGCCCGTCGCCGGATCGCGTTCGAAGCTCACCCTTGGTCATTAACCAGTGAAACGCATTGCGCAGGAATGCTTGCTCGTCGTCTGTGATCGGCGGACCGTGGGCTATGATCACCTCTTTCGTAGGCCACGCCAGAATATGTCGGAGAGCTCACGCGCGGCGCCGGCTGCTTCCCACATCGACCGCTTGTCGCCGCCGAGCGGCCTCGCTCGGCGGGCGTTCAAATCGGTGGCCGTGCCGTCGTCTAATGATGCGTGGGCTGCAGACAGTCATGAGCGTCATCAAGCAGCTTCTGCAGGGCTTGCCAGTCCCGCAGATCGCGCGCGTTGATCCGCTCGTCGATCGCAGCGAGCAACCAGCCGATGGAGGCGGCCTCGTTTGCCTCGCTTGCAGCCCGATACCACGCAAGGCAGGTTCGGATACCCGGGCGCGCATCATCGCCCGTCAGGGCGAGATGGGCTGAAAGCATAAGACCGGATCGATAGGTGTTCCTGATCCGAAGGCGTGTTTGATCGTCACTTTCGGCAATCACCGAAAGGCTTGAGAGGAGTGTTTGCGTCAGCTCGGTGGTTTCGTCGCGCTCCATGTTGCCGCCCATTGGTGTTCCGTTCGCGCGAATCACGCCCGAAACACATCGCAGATGTGGTGAGCGCGAAACTTGTGGCATTCATGGTGCCGAATATTTTCTCTGCGCATCCCCGCGTGGAGGTCGATGCCCTATAGCTTGGCGACTGGCCAGTGGCCCGCCTGGGCGTCGACCTGCAGTCATGGCACCGAAGAGGCTTTCCGCTTTCCCAATGGCGTGTTAGTCGTGCCGTTAAGGGATAACCGAAGCTTTGCCTCGAAACCCGACACGTCTTTCCGTGTCGGGCCGGCTATTCGCCACCCAACATGGGTCGTCATGTTTGGAGGGTGAAACGCATGAATCCCGTCGTCATCTTGCTGGCTTTCGCAACCTTTGTAACGGGGACGGCGGAGAACATCATTGTCGGGATTCTTCCCGAAGTAGCGGGCGGCCTTGGCGTGTCGTTGGCGCTTGCGGGTCAACTGACCGCCGTCTTTTCCATAGTCTTTGCGGTCACGGCGCCTCTTGCGCTCGCCCTCACGAAACGGATTGATCGCAGACGCTTGTTCCTTGCAGCGCTCGGCCTCTTCATCCTGAGCACCTTTGCCGCGGCCGCGAGCCCGAATTTCGCGATCATGCTTCTTGCTCGTATCGCGATGGCTGCAGCCAGTGCGACCGTGTGCCTGCTGGCAACGATGCTTGCGACGGAACTCGTCGATGAGAGCATGCAGGGGCGGGCGATCGGGATTATGTTCATGGGGATCAGCGGCTCGTTGGTGCTCGGTGTTCCGGCAGGCATCTTGATAGCGGACGTTGCCGGTTGGCGAGGCGTCTTTCTTGCGCTCGCCGCGCTTGCTTTCACCGTGTGGCTGGTGAGCTGGCGCTGCATTCCCGCCTCCGGCCTGCGCGGGGTCGCGCTGCCTGGATATCTCAAGCATTTGAGATCGGCCCCTCTCGTCGCCGGGCAGTTGGTCTCCATCTTGATGATTGGCGGGCACTTCGTTCTCTTTGCCTTTCTCGCGCCCTATCTCGTCGAGGTTGCCGGCATCGCGGACGGGAATGTCGCTCTTGGCTTCGCCGCCTTGGGAATAGCAGGCGTAAGCGGTGGATATTTCGGGGGGTGGCTTGCAGACAGGTTGTCACCGCGCGCAGCCCTCCTGTTGACGCCGTCGGCCTATCTCGCGGCGCTTGCAGGGCTCCCGTTGCTCAAAGGCAGCCCCGGGCCGTTGTTCGCCGTCATGATGGTTTGGGCCTGCATCAGCTGGATGATTTCGCCCGTCGTGCAGCGCTTTCTGATCTCGACCGGACCGGAAACAGCCGAAGCCGGCATCAGCCTGAATTTTTCGGCAATGCATGTCGGCGTCGGACTGGGAACGATCGTCGGCGGTTTCCTTGTCCGCTACGACATCGCCGCATTGCCGGTTGGCGCAGCAGTGATCGCGGCACTCGCGCTGATGACGGCCGCCGTGGCATTCAGAGCGGCCGGCGCCGTACACACCCGCAAGTCTTCCGGGACAAGTGACGAGCATCGAACGCTTGCAAAAGCCAACCGCGTTGCGTGATGTCGTTGAGCCGGTCAGCAAGCTCTATTCGTCCATATCAACGGATGTCCATTTGTGGCGCAACCGCGACGGGCGTTGTCCGGATGGCGCAGAGTACCACCTCTTGCTTGGTCATGCCGTTGGCTTGCGAACCGTTCGATGCGATCGGCCAGGTGCCGCGGGACTTATCCAGCGCTTGCCTTGGTGGCTTCGCGCGTGCGGGCATTGCACAAGTCGTATCCAAGCGCGTGCAGGGGGGCGCTGCAGCGATGAGCGCGGCGCTGGAGTTTGCCGGCAAATCATCGGGTAGGTCCGCGAGCGGCCCTGGGGAGCCTTTGGTCGTCGTGCGTATCACGCTTTTTGGGCCGCGGAGTTCGACGTCACAACCGGGTCTTTCGTGAACTTTGAGGGGCCGGGGGCTGTTCCCTCCGCCTCTTCACGCACCTGCCCCGCCCGGCTTCCTTCACTTCATTGACGTTTCGCTCCGTGCGGCCGGTCCCTCGCGCAGGCGCTTTCACCTCAATCCCCGTTGGTCAGCGCGAGCTTGCGAAGCAGGAGGCAAGGCCTCCCGTTTCGCGAGATCAAGGCAAAGCGTACGGGCGGCGATTTCAGGGCTGAGGCACGGTCGCAGTCTCGGCCTATCAGGGCCCGCGCCTTTGCGCACGCCATGCAAGGATATCCGGCGCGCTCGCCTTGCCGCCGCGCGGGCCGTGGATCGTAACGGAGCGCGACGCGGCGGCGATGGAAAAATCCAGCGCCTCTGCAAAGGATTGCCCCTCGCTCAAACACCAGGTCAATGCTCCGCCGAACGTATCTCCGGCACCCGTCACGTCGACGACGTCGACCGGGTAGCCTTTTGCCTCAAGGCGCGTCTTGCCGTCGTGTGCCTCCGCACCGTCGGCGGCCAGGGTGCGCACGACCCAGCCGATCTCGTGATCCCGTATCCAGCCGGCAATGCGGGATATGTCGTCATGGCCGAAGGCGGCGCGGAAGCCGACCTGGTTGAAGATGACGACGGCAGCGCCTTTGAGATAGGGCAGGTCTTCGGATGCGCAGCCGCCGACATCGAGATCGAAGATCGCGCGGCGGTCGTGGCGCCTGAGATCGGCTACGAGATCGGCCTGCTTCAGCACGCCCCCGTCGGTCTCTGCATGGAGCCGACGCACCCGGTAGAGCGTCGTGTAGAGGAAGCCTGGTTGGCGCAGCGCGGCAAGCGTTGCCGGCGGGAGCCACATAGGTTGCTCGCCCATCTCGACTGTCAAAACGACATGCTCGCCGTCGACGAGGAAGATGAGATTGCGCGATTCCGCAACGGC
This sequence comes from Ensifer sp. ZNC0028, assembly GCF_000799055.1. Taxonomy (NCBI): domain Bacteria; kingdom Pseudomonadati; phylum Pseudomonadota; class Alphaproteobacteria; order Hyphomicrobiales; family Rhizobiaceae; genus Ensifer; species Ensifer sp. ZNC0028. The sequence continues at coordinate 51,440 of NZ_JTLA01000147.1, read as the reverse complement.
GCGATCGGTCAGCATATGATCGGCAGCGACGCCGTTCTGTTCGAGGTCGTCGATCAGGCGGCACGACAGCGGACTGTCATTGAGCAGCGAAATGAACTGGGTATCGCCCCCGAGCGCCGCGTGCACGACGGCCGCGTTGGCAATCGAACCGCCGATTTCGGCCGGCAATTCGCGGACCATGCCCTTGTCTGCGCGGCCGGGCCAACGATCGGCCGTGTAGTATTCGTCGAGCGCGACATCGCCGATGAAAAAGGCTGTCATGCGGTTTGTCCCTGCATGACCTCGATCTGGCGCGGTCCTCCCTCGACCGGCACCCATGGACTTTCGCCGAGGCCGCAGACCGCCATCCAATAATAGGGCGTCGGGCCGGATGCACCCCGGCAGGCGTCATGCCAGACACCCCGATGCATCACCACTGCCCGCCCCGGCGTGATGATGAAGGCCTCGATATCGGCGGCAACGGGAGCATCGGCCGTCGATGCAGGGGCCACCGCAAGGACGACCGGTTCGCCGGCGCAGAAAATCGCCTCCTCGGTCAGCAGATGCCGCTCCATCGCGGCGCACGACCATGGCGCTCCCGGCGCACGCGTGATGCCGAGGCGGGGCGAGCCTTCTACCAGCGGGATACGGGTGAACCCATCATGCCATCCATCGCCCGTCGTCCAGATCACCTGCGCGTCGAGATCGTCGACGAGGTCATAGACCTTGCCGAAGCGGGCGAAATTCTCAGGCGTCACCGGGCGCGCCGCAACGGTGTGCGTGCTCATGCTGCGCTCCGTGCGGTGCGCACGACGCGCATCAGCCGCGCCACATGGCCGGCCTCGACCAGGCCGGTATCCTTATGGTCGTGCTTGAACCAGCTTCCGACAACGGCGCCGTCGGCGTGCGCGAGCTGCTCGACCGCATTGGCTTCCGTGAGGCCGGCGCCGATGAGGAGCGGCACGGTGCCGCCGGTTGCCGCGCGGAAGCGCGCCACCTTTTCCATGTCCGTCGGCTGGCCTGTGGCATCCGACGTCACCACGAGGCCGTCACAGCGGGCTGCCCCCAGGCGGACGTCGTCTTCTTCGGACCGTCCCGAAAGAACCGGCTGGTACTTGAACCGCACGCCGCCGAGAAGCAAGGCCGGTACGCCGGCCCGCCGGGCGGCAAGGTCGGCTGCAAACGAGACGTCGCTTTCCGGTGGCAGGTGGCCGGCAACGGAATCCACCTGAATGAAGGAGACGGGAAAGCGTGCGGCAAGCGCAAACGCCCGCGCATCGTCGCGCAGCACGTTGACGCCGATCCGCGCGCCGAGGTTAAGGGTGCACAACCGTTCGAGGACGCGCTCGACATCGTCGGCATCGCCAAAATAGTTCTCGACCACCAGCCCGTCGACCCCTTCGCCGGCCATGATGCGGGCCTCTTCTTCGGCCTGGGCGCATTTTGCGGCGGGTCCATCGCCGGTCAGATGCAGCATGCCGAGGATGGGTTTCGGGGTTGTGAAAGTCTCGCCAAAACGGCTCATGTCAGTTCTCCTGGGTCGCACCGCCTTCATGCGGGCGCGGTATCGCGCCCCCAGCGCGTTGCGAATTTCATCTGGACGGCCGGCGAGTAGACGATCGACGTGCGTTCAACCAATTGGTCGTCGGCATCGAGCACGTCTCCGCTGGCGCAAAGATAGCCCGGCACTGAAGGCGCCGGGGCAAAGACCTCCCGAAGACGATCGGACGGCGGCACGACGGTGAGCAGCAGTTCCGAGCGAAGGGGATGGCGATCGTAATCGCGGCGCAGCACCTCGTAGAGGGATTGCGCGCCGAAGTCGTAGGCATCGATGCCGGGGTAGAGGGAAAGGTCGAGGTGCGACGTGTCGACGTTCAACCAGCTGATCGTCTCGCCGTTCGCAAGGCCCCGGGCGCGCACCAGGAGGAGTTCGCCGTTTTCCACCTTGTGCTCCAGCACCCGGGTCACCGGTCGCTGGCCCTGGCGTCGGGCCAGTTCGGTAAAACTGCCGAAGTTCCAGATGTTGTGGCTGATCGGCCGGTGCGAGACGATGGTGCCCCGGCCGCGCACCTGCTGAACCAATCCTTCCGACACCAGCAGCGCCATCGCGTTGCGCACGGTGGTCCTGGCAATGCCGAACTGGTCGCGCAACTGGTTCTCCGAGGGGATGGCTTCCCCTTCGGAGAAGTCACCGCTCAGAATGGCGGCACGCAAGGCCCGGTATAGTTGCCGGTAGAGCTGCTCGCTCGAAAAGGAATCGAGCCGAAAGCGCGACAGCCGGTCATCCGGGCTTTCGCTCGTTGCGTTGGCGTCTGGCGTGGAAGGATGGGTCAAGGCAGGCTCCGGCAAGGGGTTACTTTGTCGCTCCGTTTATCTTGAACTCCTCGACGCCAGCCTCTTTCAAGCCGTGGCGGTCGAGGATCTGTGCATAAGTACCGTCTGCCTTCAGCGCATCGAGCGTTGCATGCACCGCATCGCGCAAATCGCCGTTCGCCTTGGCGAAGGCGATGCCGTAGTGGTTGATTTCTCCGACATCGCCGATCTGGTAGAACTTGCCCGGCTCCTGCTTGATGAGGTCGAGAAGCCCCTCGAGCCCGATGACCGAGGCCTGGGCACGGCCCTGGCGGATCTGCATGATGTGCTCGGCCTGGGTCGGGATCTGGATGACGGTGATCAGCTTGTCGGCCGGGCAGATCGACTTTCCAAGCTCTTCCGCCCAGGTGACCCAGCTCGTGCCGGTGGCCACGGCCACCGTCTTTCCGCAAAGGTCGGCCTCGGTCTTGATCTCGCTCTGATGATCGAGCGTCGTGTAGAAGACGTTGCCGGTCTTGAAATAGTCAATGAAGTCGAGCTGGCCCTGGCGCTCCACCTTGTCCGAGAAGGCGGTGATGATCATGTCCGAGCGGCCGGTGACGACCTGCGGAATGAGCTGCGGAAACTCGACATTCTGGAATTCCGCCGTCAGGCCGAGGCGTTCGGCGATCGCCTTGGCAAGGTCGATGTCGAAACCCTTGAGTTCGGTCGAACCGGCGTCGCTGTATTCCATCGGTGGATAGGCGAGGCTGATGGTGAAGTTCAGCTTGCCGGCCGAGCGAACCGCTTCCGGCAGGGCGGCTGCTAGCTTTTCGTCGGCGGCATGGGCGGCCACGCCGGATGCGAGGCTGATGAATGTGGCTGAGGCGAGCCCGAGGACCGTCGGCAGCAGTTGTTTCATTTCCGTTCTCCCTTTTTTGAACTTTGTTGATCAGGCCAGCACGCGGCTGAGGAAACTGCGCACGCGCGGGTCGCCGGGGGCGCTCAGAACCTGCTGCGGCGCACCGTTTTCGCGGATCTCGCCGTCGATCATCACCACCACGCGGTCTGCGACCTCGCGGGCAAAGCCGATCTCGTGCGTGACGACGATCATGGTCGTGCCGCCGCGTGCCAGATTGCGCATCACTTCCAGCACCTCGCCGACGAGTTCCGGATCCAGCGCGCTGGTCGGTTCGTCGAACAGCATGACGCGCGGTTCCATCGCCAGTGCTCTTGCAATCGCGACACGCTGCTTCTGGCCGCCGGAAAGTTGCGAGGGGTAGCTGGACGCCTTGGCGGCCATGCCGACCTGCTCGAGCAGGGCCATGGCGCGGGCTTCGGCCTCGCTACGGCTGAGACCGCGCACAACCATCGGGCCCTCGATGACGTTTCCGAGCACCGTTCGATGCGCGAACAGATTGAAATGCTGGAACACCATGCCGAGCTGGCTCTGCTGGGCGCGCAACCGCTTGACCGGCAATTCCTGAAGCGCGCCGCGGTTAAGCTCATAGCCCATGATCGAACCATCGACCCAGACATAGCCGCCATTGGGTGTTTCCAGGTGGTTGATGCAGCGCAGGAACGTGCTCTTGCCGCTGCCGGATGGCCCGAGAATGCAAAGGACCTCGCCATAGGCGACGTCGAGATCCAGGCCCTTGAGGACCTCGTGGCTGCCAAAACTCTTGCGGATACCGACCGCCTTGACTGCGAGGCTCATGCTTCCCCCCTTGCGGCCGGCCGGCGCGCCCAGGCCCAGAACCCGCGGCGATCGTTGGTGGCGGTTGCGGCATCGCGGCCGAAGTGACGTTCGAGATAATATTGGCCGATGGAAAGGACGGTGGTCCCGGCCAGGTACCAGACAGCGCAGACGAACAGGAGCTCGATCACGGCGCCGTTGATGAAGTAGATGCGTTGGGCGGCGTTCAGCATTTCGCCCATGGCGATCGTGGCGGCCAGCGACGAGAATTTCAGCATGCCGATGGCGCTGTTGCCGAGCACCGGCAGGATCAGGCGCACCGTCTGGGGCAGGATGATGCGTCGCATGGTCTGGCCCGGCGTCATGCCGAGCGTGTGGGCCGCTTCCTTCTGGCCGCGGTCGACGGAGCCGATACCACCGCGCACCACCTCGGTGAGATAGGAACCTTCATTGACGCCGAGCCCGAGGACAGCTGCCACGAATGGCGTGACGATGTCGACCATGCGCTCGTCGACGAGGCCCGGAATATAGAGGCGAGGGAAGACCAGCGCGATGTTGAACCAGATAAGCAGCTGCAGGAGTACCGGCGTGCCGCGAAACACCCAGACATAGAGCCACGCGGCAAAACGCAGGATCGGATTCTCCGAGACCCGCATGATGCCGAAGGCAAAGCCAAGGGCGACGCCGAGTACCAAAGCACAGGCCGAAATCAGCAACGTCCAGCCAAAGCCAGTGACGATGACGCCGGCAGTCAGAAACTGTCCGACCACGGTCCACTGGATCTGCCCGACCGCGAAGGCCCGGCCGATGACGGCGAGCAGCAGCAGAACAAGGCCCCCGCTGATCCAGCGGCCGGGGTGCCGCAGGCGACGTACGGTCACATCCGGGCCGGGCAGATCGGTCAGCTGCAGGGCTGCGGGTGAAGAGTGAGGCAAATGAGGCATGAAATCCACTTGTAGGGTTAGGCCTACAACTTACTATGGGCGGTTTCATCCGGTGTCAAGCCGCTTTGTCAGCGCTTGCTCACAGAAGGGTGCGACGCCGACCTCTCCGCAAACACGGGGATCCGGACATCAGCGTGGCTTGCGCCGGCTTTCCGTGATGGCTTGCGCCAGCGTCTCGGCGGCACGGGAAGGCTTGTTGCGCGGATAGGCGATATGGAAAATATCCTCGAAGGTCAGGCGCTTAGGAGCGAGGACCCGCAAGCGGCCGGTGCGGACCCATTCGTCGGCATAGTGATCCGGCAGGAAGCCGATGTAGGCGCCGGACAGGAGGAGCAGGAGCGTGCCCTCCATGTGGGGCGTTGCGGCGGCCCATTTGAAGTTCACGCCGCAGATCGTTTCGTTGACCATATAAGTCCGGCCGGCGAAGGATTGGGATTCGAGTTCGTCGTCGGTCAACTCCGCGTCCGGCCGGGCAAAGAGCGGATGGCCGACGGCGCAGTAGAGTTTCTGCACCTCGGAAAAGATCGCCTGGCTGCGGAAATGCGCAGCGACGTTGCCGACAGACGGCATCAGGACGATCTGATAGGAACCGTTCAACAGGCCCTGGTGCAGCACTTGCGGCGCGGCGACGTCGATTTCCAGATGCACGCGCGGCGCCTTGGCATGGAAGGCCGCAAGCGCGCCCTGGAGGTCGAGGTCGCGATTGGTGATCATCGCATCGACGGTACCGAAGCTCAGGCTGCCGGTCAGTTCCCCTTGCGCCTCGCCGATGCGGCTTTGAAACTTTTCCAGCGAGCCGAACAGTTCGAGCGTGGCGTCATAGACGAGCCGTCCTTCGTCGGTGAGTTCGAAGCCGCTGCGCCCGCGACTGCAGAGACGAAGACCCAGCCGTTCCTCGAGATGGCGCATATGGGTGGAGATCGTCGCCTGCGTCATCCCGAGAGCGGATTGCGCGGCGGAGAAGCCGCCATGCTGGACGACGGAGGCGAAGACGCGCAACAGCCTGAGCTCGGCATCGGCAAGCGACAGATTGAGGACGCGGTGTCGAACCTTGTTGATCATTCATTGATAAATGCACAAGTGAACATGTAATCATAGATACTTTTAAATGTTTCGGCCTTTGGCACACTCCTTCTCACCTTTGGAGGAGGGGACATGACCAGCAATTCCTATGAAACCGGGCGCCTGAACCTGCCGTTTGTCGGCATCTGCACCTTCGGCAAGTATCCTTACCAACCGGACTGGGATGCAATCGACGCCGACGTGGCAATCCTCGGCGCCCCCTTCGACTGCGGCACCCAGTGGCGCGCCGGCACCCGCTTCGGGCCGCGCTCGATCCGCGAAGCCTCCACCCTCTTTTCCTTCGGCCATGGCGGCGCCTATGACCACGAGGACGACGTCACCTATCTGCCGAGCGGCGAGGTCTCCATCGTCGACATCGGCGATGCCGACATCGTCCACACCGACACGATGAAGAGCCATGCGAACATCGAGTTCGGCGTGCGCAAGATCCTTCAGGCCGGCGCATTGCCGGTCGTGCTGGGCGGCGACCATTCGATCAACATCCCCTGCGTCAACGCCTTTGCCGAGGATTGCGAAAAGAACGGCCCGATCCATATCGTGCAGATCGACGCCCATCTCGATTTCGTCGACGAGCGCCATGGCGTGCGCTACGGCCACGGTAACCCGATGCGGCGCGCAGCGGAAAAGCCCTATGTCAGCGGCCTGTCGCAGCTCGGCATCCGCAATGTCTCCTCCACGGCCAAGGAAGGCTATGAGGATGCGCGCAAGATGGGCTCCGACATTCTGTCGGTGCGCCAGATCCGGGCGCTGGGCACAGAAGGCGTGGTCGAGCGCGTGCCGGCCGGTGCCCGCTACTATGTCACCATCGACATCGACGGCTTCGATCCGTCGATCGCGCCGGGCACCGGAACGCCGTCGCATGGAGGCTTCATCTACTACGAGGTGCTCGAGATCCTGGCAGCGCTCGCCAAGCGCGGGACCATCGTCGGCATCGATCTGGTCGAGGTCGCCCCCGACTACGACCACACCGGCGGCACCTCCATTCTGGCCGCGCAGGTTCTCATGAACCTCATCGGCCGCGTCATCCAGGCAAGAGCCGAAAATCGCTGATCGAAGACCCGGTGAGGGCCGGCACGCCCACGGCTGCCGACGAGGAGGAAAAGACATGGACGAAAATGTCCGCAATTATCTGGATCACTATGGCGTCAGTGATGCGACGCGGCGTTTTTTAGCCAAGCCGCAGAAGATGTTCATCGGCGGCGCCTGGGTCGACAGCGGCAATGGGGCGACCTTCGATATTTTCGAGCCTTCGACCGCCGGCCTGATCACCCGCGCACCGTCCGGCACCACCGACGATCTCGACCGGGCCGTGCGCGCCGCCCGCGCCCAGTTCGATGGCGGCGCGTGGCGCCTGTTGAAGCCGCTCGAGCGCGAACGGCTGCTGCATCGCCTTGCCGACCTTATCGAAACCCATGCCGACGAACTGGCGGAGATCGAAGCCATCGACATGGGCAAGTCGGTGACTTTTGCCAGGGAGATCGACATTCAGGGCACGGTCGATACCTTCCGCTACTTCGCCGGCTGGCCGACGAAGCTGCATGGCCGCACCGTCGAGCCGTCCATTCCCGGCAACTACCTCGCCTATACGCGCAAAGAGCCGCTCGGCGTCGTCGCCGCGATCGTTCCGTGGAATTTTCCGCTGCAGACCATGGCGTGGAAGCTCGCGGCCGCTCTTGCTGTCGGCTGCACCGTCATCGTCAAACCGGCCGAGCTGACCTCGCTGTCCACGCTGCGCTTTGCCGAACTGGTGCAGGAGGCCGGCATTCCAGATGGCGTGGTCAATATCGTCACCGGTCGTGGTAGCGTCATCGGTGCGGCGATGTCGACCCATCCGGGCATCGACAAGGTTACTTTCACCGGCTCGACCCCGGTCGGTCAGGAGGTCGGCCGCGCGGCCGTTGGCAACCTCAAGCACGTCACGCTGGAACTCGGCGGAAAATCGCCGGTTTTGGTGCTCGACGATGCTGATTTGGCAAGTGCCGCCCGTGCGGTGGCGAACGGCGTGTTCTTCAACTCCGGCCAGGTTTGCGATGCGGGCACCCGCGTCTATGTCCAGAAGTCCGTTCATGACGCTTTCCTAGAAGAACTGGTCGCCGTCACCCGCACGCTGACGCTTGCGCCCGGTCTCGACCGAGATTGCTACATCGGCCCGATGGTCTCGGCGCAGCAGAAGAAGGTCGTGACCGAGTATATCGAAGCCGGCCGTCGCGAAGGCGCCGAGTTGATCTACGGCGGAGGCAGTCCGGACCGGCCGGGCAATTTCGTCGAACCGGCGATCTTTGCCCATTGCAGGCCGGAGATGACCATCGTGCGCGAAGAGATCTTCGGGCCGGTGCTGGTCACGAGCCCCTTCGAGACGCTCGAGGATGCGGTTTCACTGGCGAACGACACGCCGTTCGGCCTGGCGGCCGCAATCTACTCCAACGACCTCTCGCGCGTGCACACCCTCATCCCGCGCCTGCATGCGGGCTCCGTCTACGTCAACGCGCACAGCACGATCGATCCGTCCATGCCCTTCGGCGGTTTCAAGGCTTCGGGCTTCGGCAAGGACCTCGGCCCCGAACAGCTCGACTACCTGATGGAGACAAAGGCCGTGTGGATCACGCTGCCTTAAGCACGGGCGGTTCCGGAAAATTCTCCGGGTCGCCGCCCATGGGCGGCCCGGTTCACGACACCGGCGGCTGATGGAACCGCATTTGTTCGCGGAAAGACGCCAAGAGGCGCGACGCGACAGGGGAACGACCAATGGAAAACGATGGTGCCTGGCAGAACGAACTGGGACGCCGCGCCCGCATCTATGAAGACATCGAGGCGGGTCACCGCTTCGAGGGCACGATGAGCAAGCTCGACTATGCCGGCATGACCGTGCTGACGCTCGTGCTGGTCCTCGGCTTCTGGTTCTGGGGGGCGTGAGATGACCGATCACGTTGCCGGCGGTGGGCTTGCCGCCGCAGAAATCCAACGCCAGGAAGCGTCCGAAAATCGTGCCGCGGCCGAACGCGGCGACGCGCCGCTTCTACCTTCGGAACGGCTCTGGGGCTTCTGGGAATTCACCTACGCCAATTCCGCGCTTGCGATTGCCACCTGGGCGTTCCTGATCGGCGGTTCCGTCGGTCTTTTCGTCGGGCCGAAGGAGGGCATTGCCGCCATCATCATCGGCAATATCGTCGGGGTCATGCTGACGGCGCTGGCTACCACGCCACTTTCCGGCCGCTATGGCATCGAGCAGTTCGTCGCGCTGCGTAGCCAGTTCGGCTACAACGGCAGCCGCATCGTTTATGTCCTGGCGGTGGTTGTGCTGACCATGGGATGGCTCGCGGTGCTGGCTATGATGTTCGGCCGCTCCATCGACGGGTTGACAGCGCTCAGTTCCGGCGACGCCGCCAATCCCACAGGCGTCAAGATGATCGTCGCCGCCGTGGGCGCCATCCTCGTCACCTGGTTCATCGTCGCCAAGGGGCCGACCTCGATCAAGTTCTTCAACATGGTCGTCTCGCCGGCGCTGGTGATCCTGATGATCGTGATGCTCTACCTCATCCTTCAGCATCGTTCCTTCGGCGAACTGCTGGTGATGCCGGCGCTGTCGCCCCCCTTCGAGGACAACACGCTCAATTTCATGATCGCCGTCGAGGTGAACCTCGCCGCCGGATTCTCGTGGTGGCCCTATATCGGCAACCTCGCTCGCTTAACGAAGAACGAGCGCACAGCGTTCTGGCCGAACATCCTGGGCATCTTCGGTGCCGCAGCCCTCGGCGAAATCGTTGGTCTTCTCGCCGCCGTTGCGCTGGGAGACAGCGACCCGACGATCTGGATGACCAAGATCGCAGGCCCGATCATCGGCATCATCGCTCTGCTGTTCGTGGCCTTTGCCAACATGACTTCGATGGCAAACATCCTCTACACGTCCATCGTCGGCCTTCGCCAGGTGGGAACCGCCACCATTCGAGCCATCTCCTGGGGCGCGATCCTCTTTCTCTTCTGCGTCATCCCGCTCGGCCTGGTGGTGTTCTATCCGCAGATGTACGACGGCTTCTTCATTTTCCTCGTGTGGACCTCGGCCCTCAATTCCGCGCTCGCCGGTATCGGCATCGCCGACTACTTCTTCCTACGCGGGCAGAAGCTTGACATGCGCAGCCTGCATGGACCGCAGGAGAAGGGTCCCTATCGCTACTGGGGCGGCTTCAATCCCATCGGCCTTTTTGCCCTGGCGGTCGGCTTCGGCGTCTATGTGCTCGTGTTCAATCCGCAGACGCTCGAAAGCCTGCCGGCCTTCAAGTACCTCACCGCCTCCGTGCCATCCTGCCTTGCCGCCGGCGCGGTCCACTATGTCCTGACCCGGCTTTTCGCCCGCGGGCGCGGTTGGGGCCTCTATCCGTAATATCGGGATTTAAGCCATGAGCGAGACCTACGACTACATCATCATCGGCGCCGGATCGGCCGGCTGTGTGCTTGCCAACCGCCTTTCGGAAGATCCCGAAGTCAAGGTGCTGGTGCTCGAATATGGCGGCAGCGACAAGTCGATCTTCATCCAGATGCCGACGGCGCTGTCCATTCCGATGAACGGCACCAAGTACAACTGGAAATACATGACCCTGCCGGAACCCGGCCTCGACGGCCGGCAGGTTCATTGCCCACGCGGAAAGGTTCTGGGCGGTTCCTCCTCGATCAACGGACTGGTCTACATGCGCGGCCATGCCCGGGATTTCGACGAGTGGGAGGAACTGGGCGCGCGTGGCTGGCGCTATGCCAATTGCCTGCCCTATTTCCAGCGCGCCGAGAGCTGGCAGGACGGGGGTGATGCCTATCGCGGCGCGTCCGGCCCGCTTGCGACCAATGCCGGCAACAAGATGAAGAACCCGCTTTACCGGGCCTTCGTCGATGCCGGGCGTGAGGCGGGCTACATCACCACGGAGGATCCGAACGGCCATATGCAGGAGGGTTTCGGCCCCATGCACATGACCGTCAAGGACGGCGTGCGCTGGTCGACGGCCAACGCCTATCTGAAACCGGCGATGAGCCGGCCCAACCTCACCGTCATCACCCATGCAATGACGCGGCGCGTGCTGTTGGAGGGCAAGCGCGCGGTTGGCGTCGAGTACGAACAGGGCGGCGGGAAGCGGGTCGTGGTGAAGGCGAGCCGCGAGGTGCTGATTTCCTCCGGCCCGATCGGGTCGCCGCACCTGCTGCAACGCTCCGGCATCGGCCCGGCGGCTGTGCTGCAAAAGGCGGGTGTCGAGGTGCTGCACGACCTGCCGGGCGTCGGCGAGAACCTGCAGGACCACTCCGAGGTCTATATCCAGTACGCCTGCAAGGAGCCGATCACCCTCAATGGCAAGATGGGCCTTCTGAGCAAAGCCCTGATCGGTGCGCAATGGCTGCTTTTCAAGAAGGGCCTTTCGGTCTCCAACCATTTCGAGAGTGGCGGCTTCATTCGCTCCGACGCCTCCCTCCAGTGGCCGGACATCCAGTTCCACTTCCTCCCGGCGGCGATGCGCTACGACGGCAAGAAGCCGCTCGACGGGCATGGTTTCATGGTTCTGACGGGACCGAACAAGCCGAAGAGCCGTGGCTACGTTCGGCTCCGCTCGCCCGAAGCCCACGAGCAGCCGGACATTCTGTTCAACTACCTCGATCGCGAGGAGGACCGCGAAGGGTTCCGCCGCTGCCTGCGGCTGACGCGCGAGATCCTCGCCCAGCCGGCCTTTGATCGTTTCCGTGGCGAAGAAATCGCCCCGGGGACGAATGTTCGCACGGATGACGAGATCGACGCCTGGGTGCGCGAAACCATGGAGAGCACCTACCATCCCTGTGGCTCCTGCCGCATGGGCGAGGATGAGATGGCCGTCGTCGATAGCGAACTCAAAGTGCGCGGCATCGCCGGTCTGCGGGTCATCGACAGCTCCGTCTTTCCGGCAGAGCCGAACGCCAACCTCAACGCCCCGACGATCATGCTCGCCGAGCGTGGCTCGGACCTGGTGCGCGGCAGGCCACTGCTTGCCGCCTCCAACGCGCAGGTCGGCACGGCGCCCGGCGTCGGCGTCACACAGCGCAGCGGCAGGGCGCTGCGTGCCCTCCGGCAGTAGGCGGCCCCGCGATGTTGCGCGGCATCGGCTACGTGGTCGCCCGGCGGGATCCCGATGACCCGAAGGAGCCGCGCAATTGCGCGCTTTTGATCGAGGCGGTCTTGCGCGGCATACTCGCCCGCCTTGCGGGAGGCGGACGACTTTTGCCGCGTCGTCGCCGGCCTCAGGGCCGGGACAGCGCCTCGGCGAAGCGGCCGAGATAGGACCGCATGCGCTCGGCCGGCACGCCGGCATAGCCGAGGATAAGCGCTGCTGGCCTTTGGGTCGCAATGGCATAGTCGGAGAGCGGGTAGCACTGCAGGCCTGCCTCCAGCACATCGCGCTGGACGGCGCGGTCGTCACGCCCGTTCGCAAGCCAGGTCAGCGCGTTGAGGCCGCTTTCGGAACAGTCGATCCGGGCGAGCCCCGCAAGGGCTGTCTCTCCCGCCTCGATAAAGGCGCTGCGCCGCTCGCCATAAAGGCCGCGCATCCGCCGCAGGTGGCTGGCGAAATGCCCGCCACCGATAAATTCAGCAAGGGCAAGCTGCGTTTCGACCGGCACGCTGCGGTGGATCAGGGCCGAAAGCGTGCGGAACGTCTCGACGAGTTGCAGCGGCAGCACGAGATAGCCGACACGGATGCCGGGATAGAGGGCCTTGCTGAAGCTGCCTGCATAGATCACCCGCCCATGGCTGTCGATCGAGCGTATCGAGGGCAACGGCGCACCGTCGTAGCGAAACTCGCTGTCATAGTCGTCCTCGATGATCCAGCTGTCGTTGGCGCGTGCCCATTCGAGAAGGGCAAGCCGGCGCGGCAGGGAGAGCGTGACGCCGAGCGGGTGATGGCGCGACGGCATGACGAAGGCGAGCCGCGCACCGGGATGGCGTGTAATCGCGCCGGCGACGTCCATTCCGTCGGCATCGACATCGGCGAGGCAGAGATTGAGGCCGAGCGTGCGGAACAGGTTGGAGGTGGTGACCGGGCCTGGATCTTCGAACCAGACACCGTCGCCCGGATCGGCCAGCGCCAATGCGGCAAGCGTGAAGGCGGCATGTCCGCCCGGTGTGATGACGATCTGTTCGGGATCGCAGGGGTCTCGCCGGTGCAAGGCGAGGTATTCTGCGATCCGCTGACGCAGAACAAGCTCCCCTGCGACATCGCCATAGCCCATGCCGGCCCTGCCGCCGCGGGCGGCCGCATTCCAGCATTTGCGCCAGATGGCGAACGGAAACTGGTCAAACGCCGGCTGGTTCGGCAGGAAAGGCTTGGGGGCCACGCGGCCGATTTCCGCCGAAACCCCGCGCGTCAGGGCGCCGATCCGTGACAGCCTGGGCGATGCATCGCCATCTGCCTGCGGCGATCGCGCTGGTTTCGGCCGAAGCGGCAGGGCGGCCGAAACGAAGGTGCCCGCTCCCTGCCGGGCTTCCAGATAGCCCTCCGCTTTCAGGTTTTCCAGCACCCGCACGAGCGTCTGGCGCGACAGGCCCAGCTCTTGGGCAAGGATGCGGCTTGCCGGCAAGCGCGTGCCGGCGCGCAAGTGTCCCTGCAGGATCGCGATGCGCAGCTGGTCCTGCACCTGTCGGAATTTCGGCAAGGCGACGCCCGCGTCCAGGCGAAGGAAGGGCAGGATGGCCCCCTCGAGCTGCTTGGCCATGGCCAACCTCCAAAATTGGTACAGTCGATTGCATGATAATGGACGTTTGATTGTTGTCCAATTGTTACATGCTCCGCCTACACGAAACGCACCGATGCCGCCCCGAAGGATGCAGACAGAGTGCGGGGGAACCGGAATGCAGCGAACCCGATCGCGGCCAACTGCCGACTAACGACTGCAAGCCAACGCTCAATGGCCGTCACCGACGGCAAACAGGAGGACTTCATGAAGACGCGCCTATCTCATGCCGCCCGCTCGGCTTTCGTTTCCACGCTCACCATCGCTGCCGCGCTGCCGGGCGTGGCGCGCGCGGAAGCGCCGCAGGCCCTCGTCGATGCCGCCACGAAGGAAGGGATGCTCACCGTCATTGCCCTTCCGCATGACTGGTGCAATTACGGCGAAGTGATTGAGAGCTTCAAGGCGAAGTACCCTGGGATCACCGTCAACGAGCTTAATCCGGATGCCGGTACGGCCGACGAACTGGAGGCCATCCGTTCCAACAAGGGCAATACGGGTTCGCAGGCGCCTGACGTCGTCGATCTTGGCCTTGCCTTTGCGCCCGCGGCCAAGAAGGAAGGCCTGCTGCAGCCCTACAAGGTGGCGACCTGGGGCGAGATCCCGGACAATATCAAGGATGCGGACGGCTACTGGTATGGCGACTACTACGGTGTCATGGCCTTCGGCATCAACAAGGACCTGATCCAGACCCCGCCGGCCGACTGGTCCGACCTGAGCAAGGCGGAATACGCCGGTTCCGTTGCGCTCACGGGCGATCCGCGCTCATCGGCCCAGGCGATCCTGGCGCTGATGTCGGCGGGCATTTCGCGCGGTGCCGAGCCGGGAGCCCAATCCGGCGCCAAGGGCCTGGAACTCTTCGCGGAACTGAACAAGGCCGGCAATTTCGTGCCGGTGCTCGGCAAGGCCGGCACGATCGCGCAGGGCCAGACCCCGATCATCGCCGCCTGGGACTACAACCTGCTCGCCTGGCGCGATGCGCTCAACGGTAACCCGCCGATGGATGTCATCGTGCCGGCGACCGGCGTCGTTGCCGGCGTCTATGTCCAGGCGATTTCCGCCTATGCCCCACACCCGAACGCCGCAAAGCTCTGGATGGAATATCTCTATTCCGACGAGGGCCAGACCGGCTGGCTGAAGGGCTACTGCCATCCCGCGCGCTTCAACGCGATGCTGAAGGCCGGAAAGTTCCCGCAGGACCTGCTCGACAAGCTGCCGCCGGCTGAAGCCTACGAAAAGGCGATCTTCCCGACCGTCGAAGCGCTGGATGCCAACAAGGGCGCCATTGTCGAAGGTTGGGACAAGGTGGTCGGCGCCAACGTGAAGTAAGCCCATCCGTCCGCAGGCCTCTAGCCTCGCGCGAGGCCTGCGGACACAACGCACCCAGGAAACAATCCGATGACGACAAGCGCCGCTCTGCTGCCGGCGGCCTTGCGGCCGCGGCAGTTCCTCAACTGGCTTGGGGTCGCACCATTCTTCCTCTTTGCCACGCTGTTCCTGATCTTGCCGACACTCAATATCGTCATCGGCGCCTTCCGCAATCCGCAGGGGCAAGTGACGCTGGACAATCTGGGCAAGCTCCTGTCGCCGTCCATCCGGTCCGCCTTCTGGATCTCGATCGAGCTCAGCCTGCAGACGGCGGCGCTCGGTTGTTTCTTTGGCTTCCTTATCGCCGCCGCAATCACGCTTGGCGACCTGCCGCGCTGGCTTCGCAACGGCATCCTCACCTTTTCGGGCGTCGCCTCGAATTTCGCCGGCGTCCCACTCGCCTTCGCCTTTATCGCCACCCTCGGCCGGCTCGGCTTCGTCACGATGCTGCTGCGCAACTGGTTTGGCATCAATCTCTATGGTTCCGGCTTCAGCATCGTCTCCTTTCTGGGACTGGCACTGACCTACCTCTATTTCCAGATCCCGCTGATGGTGCTGATCATCACGCCTGCGCTGGAGGGCCTGCGCCGCGAATGGCGGGAGGCGGCCGAAAGTCTCGGCGCCAGCGGGACGCAATATTGGCGAATGGTGGCGCTGCCGGTCCTGTGGCCCTCGCTGCTCGGCACGCTTGCGCTGCTCTTTGCCAACGCCTTTGGAGCGGTTGCCACCGCGATCGCGCTCACCGGCTCCTCGCTCTCCATCGCGCCGATCGTGCTGTTCGCGCAGATCCGTGGCGACGTGCTCAACGATCCGCATCTCGGCTATGCCATCGCCTTCGGCATGATCCTTCTGACCGCGATCGCCAACGGCATCTATATCCTGTTGCGCATGCGCGCCGAACGGTGGGTCAAATGACGGCAAAACGCGTCTGGTCCTGGTCTGCCGTCGCGCTCGGCGGCCTCTATTTCCTGCTCCCGCTCGCCGGCATGGTCGACTTCTCGATGCGCATGAAGCGGGGCGAATACAGCTTCGAGGCCTACCGGATCGTGCTCGCCGACCCGCAGTTCCAGCAGACCTTCGGCTATTCGGTGATGCTCGCCCTGTTGACCATCGTGCTCGGCATCCTGCTTGTCGTGCCGACGGCCTATTTCGTGCGGCTCAGGCTTCCCGGACTGCGCCCGATCATCGAATTCATTACGCTTCTGCCGCTGGTCATTCCGCCCATCGTCATCGTCTTTGGTTACATCCGCATCTACAACACCTCCTCGGTCCTGCCGCTGACGGGGACCTGGTGGGGAACCAATCTCCTTTTGTTGTTCGGCTATGCGACACTGGCACTGCCCTACATGTATCGCTCCGTGGATACGGGCCTGCGCACCATCGATATCGCCAGCCTCACCGAGGCAGCGCAGTCGCTCGGTGCTGGCTGGGCGCGGATCCTTGCCGTCGTCATCCTGCCGAATGTCTTCGTCTCGGTGCTGTCGGGCGCGTTCCTGACGCTTGCGATCGTTATTGGCGAATACGTCTTCGCCGCCCTGTTGAACGTCAATTCCTTCGGCCCCTACATGGTCTGGATGGGTGGCAACCGGGCCTATGAGCCCTCGGCGCTTGCCGTCGTCGCCTTCGCCATCACCTGGGCCTGCATGGGGCTGATCCAGATCGTCACCCGCTTTTCCAGATTTTCCACCGTGAGACGCTGACCATGGCCTTTCTCGATATTCACCGCCTGCAAAAATCCTTCGGCGCACATCACGTCGTGAAAGACTTCACCCTCGGCATCGAAAAAGGCGAATTCGTCTCGTTTCTCGGCCCCTCCGGTTGCGGCAAGACGACGGTACTGCGAATGGTGGCCGGCTTCGAGACGCCGACATCGGGCGCGATCCGCATCGGCGGCTGCGACGTGACTGGTCTTCCCGCCAATCGGCGCAAGATCGGCATGGTCTTCCAGGCCTATGCGCTTTTCCCCAACCTGACGGTGGCGGAAAACATCGGCTTCGGCCTCAAGGTGGCTGGTGAAGGCAAGGCTGCGATCGCCGGGCGCGTTGGGGAAATGCTGGAGCTGATCGGCCTGACGCAGCTTGGCAGCCGCTACCCCTTCCAGCTCTCCGGCGGTCAGCAGCAGCGCGTGGCGCTCGCCCGGGCGCTTGCGCCGCGCCCTGAAGTCTTGCTGCTCGACGAACCGCTTTCGGCGCTTGATGCAAAGATCCGCGTCAGCCTGCGCGAGGAGATCCGCCGCATCCAGCAGGAACTCGGCATCACCACCATCTTTGTCACCCATGACCAGGAAGAGGCACTGTCGATATCGGATCGCATCGTGGTCATGCATCAAGGCGTTGCCGACCAGGTCGGCACGCCCTTCGAAATCTACAATCGCCCGGCGACGCGTTTCGTCGCGGAATTCGTCGGCACGCTCAATCTCGTCGATGCCGACGTGGTCGAGGCGATGACCGGCCGGGTGCAGGTGGGGGAGGTTGACGTTGCGCTGAACCGCCCCTTGGTCGCCGGCGCCGGCGAGCGCATCAGCCTGGCGTTGCGACCGGAAACGGTGGCACTCGGGCGGACCGAAGGGCGCGATGTCGTTCTTTCGGGTCACATCGCCGAGGTGCATTTCCTCGGCTCGGTGATCCGCATCCGCGTCGCGGTCGGCGGACAGATGCTGTCCCTCGACACGTTCAACCAGCCCGACCGGCCGCCGCCGGCCGTCGGCGCAGCCGTCGAGGTCAGTATCGCGCATCGCGACCTTCTCGTGCTTGCCGCCTGATGGCCAGCACATCCGTAATCTTCAACGAGGAGCCGGCATCGTGACGGACATGCGATGGGGGCATGGATCGCCCCCCGACTGGCGGAAAAGAGTAGCGGCGTGCTCTTCGGTGAAGCGCGGCCAGCTCGTCGCGCGGGCGCGCTCCGCACCGCTGTTTGCCCATGCCTATGCCTTTCATCTCAACATGCGTTTCGGGGGTATGGCACCGCTCGACCTTGCCGAGTTCGCTGCGGCGCAGGGTCTGTCCGGCCTCAAGCTGCATGTCGACGATGGGGAAAAGGCCAGCCTTGGCCGGATGGGCGACAATGCGCTTGCCGCATTCTCCACGCAAGTGAAGGTGCTGGGGCTCGAACTTCATGTCGAAACCAGCACCACCGAGGAAGCCGGCCTTTCCGACGCTGTGCGCATCGCGCTTGCCGCAGGAGCGACCTCCCTGCGCTGCTATCCGCGCTACGAGGGCCGGGTGTCACAGATCATCGCGTGGACGATCGCCGATCTCAGGCGCCTCGCCGATTTCGACCCGCAGGGTCGGTTGCGTTACACGCTGGAACAGCACGAAGACCTGAAATCCGAGGAGCTCGTCCGTATCATCGAGGCCGTCGACAATCCGCGCCTCAGCCTGCTGTTCGATTTCGGCAACATGATCAACGCCTGTGAATTGCCCATGCCGGCCCTTGCGGCCCAGGCTCCGCATATCACCGAAGCGCATGTCAAGGATTGCCTGGTGCAGCCGGATCGCGGCGGTTGGGCTCATCTCGCCTGCCTGTCCGGTGAAGGGCAGCTGCCGCTCGAGGCGATGTTGGTGGAACTGCTGCTGCTCGGCGATGACCGGCCGCAGGTCGTCTCCTTCGGGCTCGAGGAGGAGGAGGGCTATTTCGCGCCCGCCCTGCGGTTTCCGGGGGAGGCGGCCGATCCTTTCATCGCCGCCCGCTCCGCGAGTTTCACCGATTTGGGAGGCGGCGATCTCGCTGCGCGCCTGCGGCAGGAGGCCGAGGCCGCGCATCAGCAGGTCCAAACCATCAGGGCGATGCTCGAGAAGATCGCCACCGAAGCCGAAAGTGTAAACCGATGACCGAAGCAGATGCCTGTCCTCCAGCCCTTCTCGCCCTTGCCCATGCCATGGCGGATGCCGCCGCTGAAGCGATCCGTCCCTGGTTCCGCAAGCGCATTCCTATTGACGCGAAGGCCGACGCCAGCCCGGTGACCGTCGCCGACCGTGATGCCGAAACGGTCATGCGCCGGATGATCGAGTGTGCGTTTCCAGAGCACGGCATCCGGGGTGAGGAGTTCGGCGCATGCCGCACAGATGCCGAGTGGGTCTGGGTGCTCGACCCTATCGACGGGACGAAGTCTTTCCTCTCAGGTTCGCTCGCCTTCGGCACGCAGATCGCGTTGCTTCATCACGGCAGACCCGTTCTCGGCCTCATCAACCAGCCGGTCACTGACGAGCGCTGGCTCGGCAGGGACAGCATAGCCACGCTCAACGAAGAGCCAATCCGCACCAGCGAGAGAACCCGGCTGGATGAGACCATCCTCTACACCTCTGCCCTCGAACAGTTCGACGACGCTCATCGAAGCCGCTTCGCTTCGCTCGCGGCAAACGTCCGCTTCACGCGTTTCTCGCACGATTGCTACGCCGCCGGCCTCCTTGCCCTCGGGAGCATTGATCTCCTGCTCGAAAGCAACGTGTTCGATTATGATATCCTTCCGCAACTCCCCATTATCGAAGCCGCTGGGGGGATCGTCACTGACTGGGATGGGCGTCGGCTTGTCGATGCATCGCGCTACCACGCCGTTCTCATGGCCGCGAATGAGGAACTTCATCGGGCAGCGTTGGAAGTGCTGCGTCGAGATTGAATGCCAAGTCGTTAAGCTCGCAATCTGTCGTTCACCGCTTGCGGCAGCGGCCGGGCGGCCATAGCAATCATCTGGATGCTGAAGCGCTGGCCCCGGCGCCGTCCGAAAAGCACAGCGCCCAAAGGAGATGTAAGACCTATGCCCACAAAGAAGGAGGATCGCTCGTCTGTTGCGCTGGAAAAGCGCAGCGCAACTGCTGACAAGCGCATGTTCTCGCCTTCCGTTGCGCGAAATTCGGCGCCCATCCTCGCGGTCCTGAAACGCGTCCTTCCGGCACATGGGGCCATACTGGAGATCGGTTGCGGGACCGGCGAGCACGCCGTGTGTTTTGCGGGGGCAATGCCGAACCTCACCTGGCAGCCGAGTGATCCGGACGCCGACGCACGCGCGAGCACGTCCAGCTGGATCAAATTCGCAGGGCAGGAGAATGTGCTGCCACCGCTGGATATTGATGTGTGCTCAGGACAATGGGGCGTCGAGCAAGCGGGGCATTTTGACGCCATCGTGTCGATCAATATGATCCATATCGCGCCATGGGCGGCAAGCTTGGGATTGTTTGCAGGGGCTGGCCGTTTGCTTCGTGCGGGTGGGCTTCTTGTTCTCTACGGTCCCTACATGCGCGATGGCGCACACAACGCCCCTTCGAACGCTACCTTCGACGCCGCTCTAAGGGAGCGAAACCCATCCTGGGGTGTGCGTGATATCGTTGAGCTTGAGCAAGCGGCTGAGGCCGCTGGACTAAATCTCCGCGAGACGATCGAGATGCCTGCCAACAATATGTTGCTGGTCTTCGCCAGGTAGTGGTTGAACAGCAATCGTCTCAGGTTCCGGTCGTTTCACCGTTGGCGATCCTTGTTGGATTAGCATCGTGAACTGGTTGAACGGCCGAGGCTTTGGTCTTTCCGCAGCAGGACCGCGCAGTCTCCAGCTTCTCGCTCAGAAATTGTAGCGACTCATCTCAACCAT
The DNA here is from genome assembly GCF_000799055.1 of Ensifer sp. ZNC0028. Lineage (NCBI taxonomy): Bacteria > Pseudomonadati > Pseudomonadota > Alphaproteobacteria > Hyphomicrobiales > Rhizobiaceae > Ensifer > Ensifer sp. ZNC0028. The sequence continues at coordinate 30,763 of NZ_JTLA01000147.1, read as the reverse complement.
TAGAAGGTATAATTTTCGATATCAGGCGCTATAGCAGCGATATGCGCGACCAACCAGAAAGAGATAAACCACAAATTATTATAAAAAATTCTGCAACCTAAAAGGGAATATTCAGAGTTTCTTGAAATTACGTTGTATCCTCAACATCGATTATCGGTTCAATAACCAATTTATTCTAGGGGATACTTGTTTCGGGCAATGCAGTCCGGTCTACCTGCTTTCATGTGAGGTATGGCCTCTGGCGAAGAAATGAATTCGGCGCGCCAGCAGCGATATCCGCATCAGGAATCGTCGTCATGAGAATTAAGAGCCAATTCATCGTTCTGGCATCGGTCACCGGTATGACCATGGCTGGCCTCGTCGCCAGCCTTTGGGGCTACGCGGGTGCCGCAGCCGATGTTACGCGTGCATACGACCAGAAATATCGTTCCTACATGTTGGCTGACAACTTCCGGCAATCGTCGGATGATCTGACCCGGCTTGTGCGTACCTACGCGGAGACCGGGGACCCTTCCTTCAAGGACCAATACAATGCGGTCGTTGAAATCCGCAATGGAACGCGGCCTCGGCCTGAAGACTATCACCGCATCTATTGGGATTTCGTCGCCGGCGGGGACGCAAAGCCGCGTCCTGACGGGGCGGCCGTGTCCATGCAGGACCTGATGAAGCAGGCCGGTTTCACCAAGGAGGAATTCGCCCTTCTCGACGAGGCGGGAAAGCGCTCCGATGCGCTGATCAAGCTTGAAACCGAGGCGATGGAGCTCGTTGACAGCGCCGCCACACTTGGGCCCGAAGCCAAGGGCAAAGCGACGAAAATGCTCAACTCGCCGGACTACCACCGGTTCAAGGCTGAGATCATGAAGCCGGTGGATGCTTTCTACGTGAAATTGGAGCATCGCACGCAAGCCGCGGTCGACGAAGCCAATGTCGAGGCATCGTTCTACTGGACCCTTATCACCATCGCCATGTCCGCTTTGGCGCTCATGCTTGTCATCGTCGGATTTGTCACCTTCAAACGCATTATCGGAGGCATGTACAGGCTTGGGACTTCGATGGGCCTCGTTGCCGAGGGGCAGCTGGACGCCCAGATCGAACTTGCGCGCAATTCCGATGAAATCGGTGACATGGGCAAGGCGCTTGAAGTCTTCCGCCAGGGCGCCATCACGAACCGGCGGCTCGAACAGGACGCCGCAGAAAGCCGCAAACGCGCCGAGTTCGAGCGCATTGCCATGCAGGAAAAGGCTGAAGCCGATGCCACCGAACGATTGCGCGTCGCAACGTCGGGCCTGGCAGCTGGCCTGAAGAGGCTGGCATCCGGCGATCTGGCCTTCCAGCTCAATAATGCCTTCGCGCAGGATTTCGAAGCGCTTCGCCACGATTTCAATCAGTCAGTCTCCCAACTTGGCACGACCCTTGTGCAGATTTCAGGATCGATTTCGACCCTTGATACCGGCACGCGCGAGATCGCCGTCGGAACGGACGATCTTTCAAAGCGAACGGAGCAGCAGGCAGCCTCACTTGAGGAGACCGCCGCGGCGCTTGACGAGATTACCGTCAACGTCGCCAATTCCTCCAAACGAACCGAGGAGGCCAAGGCGGTGGCAAGCCGCGCCAACCATTCGGCCGCTGAATCCGCCCAGGTCGTATCCCACGCCGAAGAGGCCATGCGAAAGATCGAGGAAAGTTCGCAGCAGATTTCCAACATTATCGGCGTTATCGACGAGATTGCGTTTCAGACGAACCTTCTTGCCCTCAACGCTGGGGTAGAGGCGGCTCGGGCGGGCGAAGCCGGCAAGGGCTTTGCGGTTGTTGCCCAGGAAGTTCGAGAGCTGGCGCAGCGTTCGGCGCAGGCAGCCAAGGAAATCAAAGGTCTCATTCACAACTCCTCCGCAGAGGTGGAGAACGGTGTGAAGCTCGTCCGGGACGCAGGCTCCGCGTTGAAGACGATCAGTGGCTTTATTGTCGAAATCAACGTCCATATGGAATCGATCGCCACGTCGGCTAAAGAGCAGTCCGTCGGGCTTGCCGAAGTCAACACCGCCGTCAACGCGATGGATCAGACGACTCAGCAGAATGCGGCAATGGTGGAGCAGTCCAATGCGGCATCCAACACGCTTGCCAATGAGGCCGTACGCCTAAGGGAGCTTGTCAGCCAATTCAAGCTTCAGGGCATAGCGGAGACGTCTCTCGCGAACGCTCGCACCCCCATAAGGACCGACAGCACTCAGCCGCTCCGGTCGACACGTAGGACGGCAGCTTACCACGGGAGCGCAGCACTCGATGTCAGCAGCGATTGGCAGGAATTCTGAACCGCCAGGGGCGACTAGCAAATTGGCCAAGCGAGTTGGTCCAGATTTGCTGGTGCTTTGACCGCGCCCGCTCCGCGGTTTCAAGGGGTGACGTTGACTATCAGGCGTAATGGTCAACGTCATTCAGTCTGAACTCTGCTCGACGCCAAGCTCGTGCGCGGCGTCGAGCAGAGGGTTGCCTGGCCCAAGACGTGGAAATCTCGCGCATCGGCACAGCGTTCATTCCTCACTTGCCCCCTCAGGGGGCTTCCGATCGGCGACTAGTCGCCAGCCTGAGCGGCCCTCACCGTCATCTCATCCCAAAGTGATGATGCTGTCCGTGCGAACGCGTTGTAACCAGCTTCAAACGGATGGCCGTCTCGTTCAGGATAAAGGCGCTGCCCGGCAAGGATCGCATCCTGCAGGGCATCGGCGGTTGCGGCCAGCGCGCTGTGATACGGCAAACCGAGCTCCTCTGCGGTCTGGCGAATCTTGTCCTCAAGGGCAACTTGGCGTTCAACGCTGAGTACAAACTCCGGCGCGGCTGACGCCAGCCGGTCATGGCGACGCAGCCATTCGAAAATCACGCGCTCTTTTGACGGAATGAGCAGAATGCCGACCCGCCCCGGCCGCTGCTGTGCCCAATCGGCCGCAAATCGCTGGAAGTCGCCAAACATTGCTGCGGTTTCGGGCGACGCCAGATCCGCCATCCGGCCGTGGTCGTCGACATAGCGCTTCAGGACCGAAGGGCACCCGTCCGGAAATGTATAGTATTCGGATGTTTCCCCATCGCCTGGCTTGAACAGTCTGGCGTAACGATTCTTCAGTCGTTCCGCTATCTCATGGTGATAGGCACTCAGGATCGCGACATTCTCGACAAGCTTCGTCTTGATGCTCTCGGATTGCTCCTCGGCGCACATCGAATAGCCTCGCGCGTCACCAAACAGGGCCTGCAGATGAAGCCGCTTCTGCTCTGAGAGCCAGAAGTCGGAACGAGCCTTCATGATATCACAGGCGGAAAAGACGACCGCGAAGTCGTTGGCAGGGAAAACGGCGACAATGTTGCCTTTCGCTCCCGCGGCCAAAGCATCGTGCACGATGGCGTGATAAGTGTAGATACCGTAGCTTCCAACACCGAAGTTGTACGTGCGCTCGCCCGTCATTGCCGCAAAAGCCGCTGGCCAGGAATGCGCGCTGTCAACGTTGTTGCCATAGGTCATCGAATCGCCGATCGCCGCGACCTGGAAGTCATCGCCTACTCCAGGAGGATCCCGAAAGCCCTCCTTGTCGACGTCGCCCAGTGCCGGATCGAGGCGATAGCCATATTTCTCGTCGATGCTCTTGTGTGTCCGTGTGCCGATCGGAAACGGCGTAAACATGCGCAGCATTGCTTCCCCGACACCGAGCGCCACGGTGAGCGAGATCAACAACAGCATCATATTTTTCAGCATGTCCCCTCCCACTCGTACGCAATGCGAGATCAACCCGGTGCCGGTCGCACCCGCCCCCCATAAGCCTGCCGCGCGGCGGTCCGAGCGATCCCGTTGCGTTCTGCCTCGGCTTCCCGCGAATGTTGGAGACGAGACGAAAGTCGGCCGGAAGTATCTTCCACCGGCAGCTGCGCAAGGAATGCGAACTATGTCGCGCCCAAAACAAGCACCCGTATATTCGAAATTAGTAATATAAAACTATCATGCGTTTGGCCGTGCCGCCATTAGCCCGGATGGAGGATGAACCAAGCGAGCCGTCTACGGCGAGACAAGAACAAGGCTCGGGCTCGCGCTCACCTCACCTGAGCGGCCGACGGGATCCAGAGTGAACGCGACTGCGGCGAAGCCAGGGCTTCTCACGTCCGGGGCGGGCGAGGTGCGAAGAGCCTTGGCTGGCCCCGGTGCACGGACGACATCATCGACATCGCCCGGTCGCTGACGTGGCCGGGCAGATGAGGTGACGGGGCATTTTACGCTGAGGGGCAGCGCGGTCTCTGATCGCCGCCACTCCGCCGCACGCGTCTTTGAAATGCACGAATTGCATCGCTCAATGATGTTGTGTTCGACTGTCCGTCGAGTAGAGAGATGACAATCTGGGGATCACCCTTAAACTTTGCAGACCTTGGGCCGCACGGCTCCCTACGCCGATAGGGTCATCTCGTTCTTCAACCAGCCGACAAACGCTTCGATCGCTGAACGTTTTTTCGAGAGCGGGTCGAAGGCTGCCCAGTACGCTGCTTTCTGTGAGCTCAAGGTTGCTGAGAAAGGCCTGATGAGCCGCCCGGCCCGAACATGCTCACGAACAAGGAGGCCGCGTCCCATGGCGACGCCCTGACCATCAAGAGCAGCTTGCAATACGATGTTGTAGTCAGTCAGGCGGGTCTGCTTGGCCTTCTCAAGCGGAAATCCGGCTGCCTGCGACCAAAGCTGCCACTCGAGGCCGCTCTTGGCCTGCAATATCTCGTGGTTGAGAAGGTCGAAGGGGGATTGAAACCGGGATCCGTCTCCATAAAGAGCCGGGCTCAGCACCGGAGACAAATCTTCGTTTGCCAGGTGCAGGCAGGACTGTTTGCTCGCGCCAAAATCGCCGAATCGGATCGCGATATCGGCTTCTCCGCGCCCGACATCGACAATTCGCAGCGTCGGATCCAATTCGAGTTCGATCGCTGGATGGCTCTTGAGGAAACCGCCAAGTCTGTTGACCAGCCAGTTCGCGGCGAAAGAGGGGAGCAGGCTCACACGCAAGCTGGTCTGCCCGGAACGCGAGCGCACCTTCGCGGTGCCCTCCGATAGCACAGCGAAAGCCTCGTCAACGGTGGCAAGAAACATCGTGCCTGCCTCGGTCAGCTCTATGCTTTTGCTCATCCGACGAAAGAGCGGAGTGCCCAGGGCACTCTCGAGCTGCTTGATGTGGTGGCTCACCGCGCTTTGGGTAATGAGCAGTTCCTCGCCGGCCAATCGGAAGCTCCCTCGTTTTGCGACAACCTGAAAGACCCTGGCCGCGGAAAGAGGTGGGAGGGACGGGGAACTTCGCAACGTGCCGATGCCTCGCGGATGATTGACGGCTGACATTAACAAATTCGATCGCAGGGCGCAAAGCTTTGAATTGGCGGGTTCCTCGGATTTCTTCCATGAAGCAAGAACGAAAAGGAGAAAGCGATGACGATTTCGATCCGTGACCAACTGGCTACCCTTGGCCTGGAACTGCCCGCGCCGAGCTCTCCGGCTGCGAACTACATTTCGGTGGTCCGAACGGGCGACCTCCTGTTCATCTCCGGTCAGATCAGCAGGGCGCCGAATGGTGAGATCGTTGCGGGCACCTTGGGTGCGGACATCTCGCAGGAGCAGGGGGTACACGCGGCGCGTATCGCCGCCCTCAACGTTTTGGGGCAGATCGCCGCCAGAACGGACGGTTCGCTTTCGTCTGTCCGTCGTATTGTCAAGCTCGGCGTGTTCGTTGCGGCAACGAGCGCGTTCAAAGATCAGTCGAAGATCGCAAACGGTGCCTCCGACCTGATGGTCGCTGTGTTCGGCGAAGCCGGACAGCACACGAGGGCCGCCATTGGTGTCAGTTCGCTTCCCGCTGGGGCAGCCGTCGAGATCGACGCGGTCGTGGAACTGGAGGCGACCAGGTGCTGAGCGACGCAAGAATCGACAGCCTGCGTAGCGACACACCCGGCTGCGCCGCGCGCAGGCACTTCAATCACGCCGGAGCTTCGCTGCCGCCAAGGCGCGTCACCGAAGCCATTGTCGGCCACTTGATGCTGGAAGCGACGCGAGGCCCGATGGAAGCTGCCGCACTGGTTACGGACGAGCTCGCGATGCTCCGTACCAACGCTGCCAACTTCATCGGTGCCGGCGAAGGCGAGATTGCGTTCGGTGGATCGGGGTCTGCCCTTTGGGGAAGCGTGTTTGCCGCGCTGCCACCGCTGAGGTCGGGCGACCGCATTCTCATCGGCCGACAGGAATGGGGCGGCAACGTCGCATCGATGCAGCGTGCGGCAAGCCATGCCGGCGCAAGCATCGAGATCATTCCCTGCCTGGACGACGGTAGTGTCGATGCGAACGCTCTTTCTGCAATGCTCGACGACAAGGTGCGTCTGATCTCGCTGACATGGCTTCCTGCCAATGGGGGATTGATAAACGATGCCGAAGCCATCGGGCAGGTAGCCAACGCCGCGGGCGTCCCATACTTCGTGGATGCCGGACAAGCGCTTGGTCAGCTCCCGATCGACGTGTCGAAGATAGGTTGCGATGTCCTCAAGGCAGCTGGCAGGAAATACGTTAGAGGGCCGCGCGGAACGGCTCTCGTCTACATTCGCTCCAAGTTCCTTGAGACGCTCAATCCCGGTTTCGTCGACGTAAGCTCCGGCCCTCTCGTGGATGGAAAAGTCAAACTGAGGAAAGACGCTCGTCTATTCGAAACATCCGAAGCGCCGATATCACTGCTTCTCGGCCTCGGCGAGGCGATCGCGTTGGCTTCGGAATTGGGCGTCGAGGCGATCCAGGCCCGCATTGCCTTCCTGGCAACCCAGCTTCGGGAAGGGTTGGCGTGCATTCCGGGAGTGACGGTGCGCGATCTCGGCACGAAACAGTCAGGCCTCGTCTCTTTCACCGTGGAGGGAATTTCCGCATCGGTTGTGCGAAGCAAGCTGGCCGAGAAAAGTATCTCGATTGGGGCAAACGGCGTACCCTACACGCCGTTCGACATGACCGCGCGCGGACTACAGGAAATAGCCCGGGCCTCGGTCAGTTACTACAACACTGCGGGAGAGGTTGAGGACCTCGTCGATACGGTTGAACAAATCGCAAAAGATGCAACCCGATAGAAGGACGTAACCACGATGGATCTGGGAATAAGGGGCAAGCGCGCGATCGTCTGTGCGAGTTCAAAAGGCCTGGGCAGAGGTGTGGCGCAGAAGCTCGCAGAGGCGGGCGTGATCGTTACCCTCAATGGTCGGAGCCATGAAACGCTGGAGGCCACCGCAAGGGAGCTTCGCGCGCTGACAACTGGCGAAGTCTATGCCGTGGTAGCCGACGTGACGACCGTAGAAGGCAGGCAACAGCTTCTCGAAGCAGAGCCGAAAGCCGACATCCTCGTGACCAATGCAGGAGGACCGCCGCCTGGGCTGTGGTCCGATTGGGACGCGAATGATTGGTTGAACGCCTTGAACGCCAACATGCTAAGCCCGATCCTGCTGATGAAGGCGGTTCTGCCCGGCATGATCGACAGGGGCTGGGGGCGTGTGATCAACATCACCTCCGCATCAGTAAAGTCACCGATCGCGGAGTTGGGCCTGTCCAACGCCTCGCGCAGCGGGCTGACTGGTTTCGTGGCCGGCACGGCAAGGCAAGTCGCGAAACATGGGGTAACGATCAACAACCTCCTGCCGGGCTCGCATGAGACTGATCGTGTAGCCGCGCTTCTCCAGCGAAGGGCAGAAATGCAGGGTATCTCAATCGAACAGGCGCGGCAGCAGGCGCATGCGGAGAATCCGACCGGTCGCTTCGGCACGATTGACGAGTTCGGCGCTACCGCGGCATTTCTTTGCAGCCAGCACGCAGGCTACATCGTCGGCCAGAACATCCTGCTCGACGGTGGCGCTTTCAGGTCAACGCTTGCATGAGATCCAGCGTGACGCGGCATCCATGCTTCCGCGACGCCAACTGCAGTCATGCTCGCAAACAGCAGACGTAGGAGCGAATGGGGCGTGGTTGCCAAGACGACGCTTGCGCCTCATTTCCGCCGAACCCGCGACGACAAAATCAGCGACAATGCGGCGAAGCCGATGCCGCGGTCGCGGGTGCTTCAATACCGTCGCGCCAGGCCTTTAATCACGCAGAACGCGGCATTTCCACGTCACGATGCAGCGGCCGGGCGCTAGAAGTCTCGCCACCCAGCTCCATTTCCCTCGGGGAGGTTACGGATCGCCGGAGCCTTCCAGCAGGGCCAGCCAATCAACTCCGATCTTGTAGCGCCGCAGAACGGCAGCGGGGTCCTCGGCATCGAGACGAGAGCAGATCCGATAGACCTCGAGCGTTTCAGCATCCATCAGGCCGTGCTGGTAGAAGAACATGGCCGCCGCATAGCGGGCACGGCCCGACCACTCGGTGCCAACCGGCAGCCTGATCATCTCCCAGTGCCGCTTTTCCTCGTCGTCCATGCCATCAGCCTCAGAAGCGACCGGGCGGATTGGCCGAGCGGCGATCGAGCTTGACGAAGGGCCGGGCGACGACACGGGTCCGTTTCATCAGCTTCTGGTATTGCAGTTCCCGCAGCGCATAGATCTCGACCCAGAGATCGTCGACGACCCTGCTGCCGTAAGGACGCGAAAGCGTGGCGATGGCGATGTTGCGCTTGGCGAGCGGCGACCAGATGGCGGCCGTAACCAGCCCGACCTCCTTCTTGCCGCGGTGGTAGACGATTGCGCCTTCTGCCGGGATGTTGCCCTCGATCTCAAGGCCGACAAGGATGTGCTTCAGCGTGTTCTTCTCGCGCGCCCGGAAAATCGCGTCGCGACCGTTGAAGTAGGGTTTTTCCGCATCCACCAGCCAGTCGAGGCCGATCTCGTCGGGCATCCGCTCGCGGTCCGCGCGCAGCGCGGCCTCGGCGGTGATGAAGTCGGCGTTGGCGACGATGAACCCGGCTTCGACGCGGGCCCGGTTGAGCGCGTCGTAGCCGATTGCCTTCAGGCCGAAACCGGCGCCGGCCGCCCACAGCCGGTCCCAGAGGCTGATGGCTTGCCTGGCATCGACGAAGAGTTCGTAGCCGAGATCGCCGGTAAACCCGGTGCGCGAGACGGTGACCGTTCCCTCAAGGTGTGGGAACGTCGAGAGCTGAAAGGGCTTCAGGGCCTCGATGCCGGAAAATCCCGCAGCCTCAAGCACCGCAAAGGAGGTCGGGCCCTGCAGGGCGACGGCCGCGATCTCGCTGGTCTCTTCCGCGATGTCGACGGCAAAACCGGCGGCGCTGTCGAGCAGCCAGGGCAGGTGCCGCTCCTGGCAGCAGAGGCGAAAGTCCTCCGGTCCGAGGCGAAACAGCGTGCCGTCGTCGAGCACATGGCCATGGTCGTCGCACCAGGCGGTGTAGTGCACGCGACTGACTCCGAGCTTTTCGACATTGCGCAGCGTCAGCCGGTTGAGATAGCGCTCGGCATCCGCGCCGCGGATCCGGTACTTCACCATCGGCGAGATGTCGAACAGCGCCGCTGTCGAGCGGATGGCAAAATACTCGAGCTCCGTGTCGAAGATCGAGTGCGGCGCCTTGTAGCCGGCCCAGCTGTACCAGTCGTTGGTTTCGCTGAGTGCTGACAGGCGCGCGTGGAACGGCGTTTCCAGCCGGGGCGTCTGGATATGGCCCTGGGCTGCACGGCGAAGGGCGGTCGGGTGCATCGTCATCAGCGTTTCTCCGAAAGAACCTGGCGTGCCGCGAGCAGGCCGGGCAGGCCCGAGATGCCGCCTCCCGGATGCGAGCCGGCGCTTGCGAGATAGAGGCCGCGCAGCGGCGTCGCGTAACCGGAAGCCGCGTTGACCGGTCGGTTGACGAGCAACTGATCGGCCTGGAGCTCGCCGTGATGCCAGTGCCCGCCCGGCAGGTTGTAGCGCTCTTCGATATCGGCGGGCGTCAGGAGGTTGGCCGCCACGATGCTTTCGCCAAGACCGGGCGCGTAGCGTTCCAGCGTGTCGAGCACGATTTTCTCAAAGACTGGCTTGCCCTTGTCCCAGCCATCGGCCAGCGAATAGGGAGCGAATTCGACGAGCGCCGACAGGGTGCAGCCCCCGGGAGGCGCCAGCGACGGATCGCCAAGGCTCGGCAGGGTGATCTCCATCACCGGGTCGTTGGAGAACTGGCCGTATTTCGCCGGGTTGAACGCCTCCTCGACGTGATCGACCGAGCGGGCAACCACCAGCCGGCCCTTGAGATCGGCGGCGGCAACGCCGGGAAATGCCGGCACGCGCTCAAGCGCCAGGTCGAGCTTGGCGACATTGCCCTTCGAGCGGATGTTGCTGACGGCACGGCGAAAGCCGGTGCCGATTTCGGCGGCATCGACGAGGCCTGCGAGGGTCGCCTTCGGGTGGATCGCCGAGACGATGGCCGCAGCCTCGATCGTCTCGCCGGAGGAAAGCACGATTGCCGTGGCGCGGCCCCTGTCCGCAACGATGCGCTCGACCCGCGTGCCGGTGCGAACGGTCACGCCCGCCCCGATCGCCGCTGTCTCAAAGGCCGCGATCGTCGAGCGCCCGCCGCTGCCGGCGATCCTTTGGGCGCCGGTCACGCCCTGCATCTCGCCGGTCAGGCGATAATAGAGGCCGAGCAGCGAGGTGGGCGAACGGGGACCGAGGTGGATGCCAAGCGTCGCGTCGAAGGCAATGAGCCCCTTCAACCGGTCGTCGGTCAGATACTCGTCGGCGATATCGGCAACATTCATCAGCAGCATGCGCAGGAAGTCGCGGCTTTCCTCGCGTCCCTTGCGCAAAAGTCCGATCCCGGCGCCAGCCAGCGCGGCAAGGTCGGTCAGCGCCATCTCGCCGATCTCAGGCGGGCGGCGCTTCAGAAAACGCTTCAGGATCCCTGCCTGGAAAATCAGCTTGCCGCGCAGATCATGAAAGCGCCTGGCTTCGTCCGGCGATACGCCGTCGATGGTCTCGCCATAGCCGCCGCGCAGCACCGCGTGGCGTCTGTCCGGCGACAGCACGACGGTCGGCGCCGGCGTGTCACGGCTGCCGTCGAGCGCGATTGCCGCCGCCACGTCCGGATCGAGGCGGTTGACGATATGGGCAAGGCCCGGGCTCGAGAAGCCCGGGTGGAAGGAATAGCCGCGCGCAGCGCCGCCGAGCGTGTCGCTGGCTTCTACGAGCAGGACCTTGCGGCCGGAGCGGGCGAGGAAGGTGGCGGCGGTCAGGCCGTTGTGGCCGCCGCCGATGACAATGGCATCAAATGACGTCATGGGCCGGGCTCATCTTGTCTGAGGGCGTGTGGCGAAGGTCGCGCAGGATCTCTGCGGCGGCGTTGCGGCCGGGGGCGCCCATGACGCCACCGCCCGGGTGGGTCGAGGAGCCGCAGATGTAGAGGCCGCGCACGGGGCTGCGATACTGCGCATAACCTGGAACCGGGCGGTTGAAGAGCAACTGGTCGAAGGTGAGCTCGCCCTGGAAGATATTGCCTTCCGTCAGGCCGACTTCCTGCTCGATTTCGCGCGGCGTGCGCACCTCCATGTGCAGGATGCGCTCGCGAAAACCCGGTGAATAGTCGCTGATCTGCTTGACCACCGTCTCGGCGAAGGCGTCCCGGTCGGCATCGGTCCAGTCCCGGCCTTCCACCTTCGGCGGACAGTACTGCACGAAGCAGGAGACGAAGTGTTTTCCCGGCGGCGCCATCGTCGGGTCGAGCGTCGTCGGGATCATCATGTCGACGAACGGGTCGGCCGACCAGCGCCCGGCCTTCCAGTCGTCATAGGCCCGCTCCATGCGCTCGACGCTGTCGGTGAAATGCAGGTCGCCGCGGATGCAGGAGGATCCCGCAGGCAGCGCCGGGAATTCCGGCAGGCTGTCGAGCGCGATGTTGAGCTTGCCGGAGGAGCCGCGCATTTTGAAGTGCTTGACGCGGTGGACGAAGCGCTCCGGCAGGGCATCCTCATCGACGAGCTTCAGGAAGGTGCGCTTGACGTCGGCGTTGGAGACGACGAGGCGGCCGTGTACCTCCTCGCCGTCGGCAAGCACGGCGCCTTGGGCGCGGCCGCCGCGGGTCAGAACCTTGGCGACGTCGGCGCCGGTGCGGATCGTGCCGCCGGCGGCCTGGAACGAGGAGGCAAGCGCCTTGGTGACGGCACCCATGCCGCCGCGGGCATAACCCCAGGCGCCGACCGAACCGTCGACCTCGCCCATGTAGTGGTGCAAAAGCACATAGGCCGTGCCCGGCGACATCGGCCCAAGGGCCGTGCCGATGATGCCCGAGAGCGCCAGATAGGCCTTGATCACGTCGGTCTCGAAATACTCGTCGAGGAAGTCTGAGATCGACATCGTCCAGAAGCGCAAGGTCGCCGCCATCTCGGCGGCGGAAAAGTCGCCGAACTTCCTGGCGAGATAGATCAGCTCGGCGATATCGCGCGGCTTGAAGCTGAACGGGTCGGGTGCTGTGCGCATCAGCAGCGGCTGGATGAAGCGGCACTGGCGGGTGACGTCGCGGGCGTAGCGTTCATAGGCTTCGGCATCGCGCTTGGAGTAGCGCGCGAATTCGCGGCGGTGGGAATCGTGGTCGCGATAGGAGGCGAGGTAGTCGCCGTCGCGCGTCATGACCGCGCCGCCCTCGTAGGAGATCACCTGCAGCCCGTGTTTCGGGAGTTCGAGGTCGCGCATGATTTCCGGGCGGAAGAGCGAGCAGACATAGGAACAGTTCGAATAGAGAAAGCCGGGCGTCAGCTCGCGGCTGGTGGCAGCACCCCCGACCCAGTCGTTCTTTTCCAGGACGACGACATTCAGCCCGGCCCGCTGCAGATAGCAGGCGGCGACCAGGCCGTTATGTCCTCCTCCGATCATCACCACGTCGTATTTTTTCATGTGGCTCCCCTTGTCGTTGATCAAAAAATGACACGGAAAGCAGAATGTTGTCCATCCATTTTGAATGAGCGTTCAGCAAATATGTTGCAATCCTCTGATAATGCGATAGGATTTTTAGCAAGGGTTGATATGTCAAGGAGACGGGATGTCGTCGGTCGATCAAGAAGCGGAGCACGCCGTCGAATACGACGATACAGCGATCCGTTTTCTGCAGGTGCTGTGGGGCGAAGGCTATCTGTCGCCCGGCGGGCCCGAAGAGGTCGATCGCGTGCTTGCGGGCGTCGAGATCGGCGGCAAGCGCGTGCTGGACCTTGGCTGCGGCGCCGGCGGCGTGACGCTGCATATCGCTCGAACCCGCCATCCTCTTGCTATCACGGGCTTCGACGTCGAGGCGCCAGTGATCTTTCATGCGCGGCAGGCTGCCGACCGTGACGGTCTTGCCGGTGTCTCCTTCATCCAGGCGCCGCCCGGCCGGTTGCCCTTCGTCGACGGCAGTTTCGACATTGTCTTTTCCAAGGATGCGCTGGTTCACGTGCCGGACAAGCGGGAGATGTTTTCCGAGATCTTTCGCGTGCTTTCGCCGGGCGGCACCTTTGCCGCTTCCGACTGGCTGATCGCCCATGACGACGAACCCTCGGACGAGATGAAGGCTTATCTTGCGGCCGAAGGCTTGAGCTTCGGCATGGCGTCCGCCGCCACCTATCTCGCGGCCATGAAGGAGGCAGGCTTCGTGGAAACGCGCGCCGAAAGCCGCAATGAATGGTATCGCGACGTCGCACGCCAGGAGCTTTCACGCCTCACGGGAGCCTTGCATTCGGCCGCCGTTGCAGCGGTCGGCGAGGCCTATGTCGCCAAGAATATCCGGACCTGGACGGCCATGCAGAAGGTGCTTGACAGTGGTGAGCATTGTCCCACTCATCTGCGTGGCATCAAGCCGATGCGGCGCGGAGCATGACATGCACCTGCGTCTGAAGAACAAGAACGAGACGGCGGTACGGATGAAACTCACCCCTGAAGTGCGGGAAGCGGCGGACACGGAAAAGCGTGGGCGCAAGGCGTCGAAGGAAACGCGGCGGCAGCAGCTGATCGAGGCGACGATCGATTCGCTGGCCAAGCGCGGCTACTCGGAAACGACGCTGGCAGACGTCGCCGATGGCGCCGGCCTGTCGCGCGGCATCGTCAACTTCCATTTCGAGAGCAAGGAAAAGCTGCTGATCGCCACGCTGCAGTTCATGGCGGACGAATATGCCGCCAATTGGGGTGCCGCACTGGAGAAGGCCGGCGACAGGGCGGCGGCGCAACTATGGGCGCTCGTTGCCTGCGACTTCGATCGCAAGATCTGCACCAAGCGCAAGCTTGCGGCATGGTGCGCCTTCTGGGGCGAGGCAAAGTCGCGGCCGACCTATCAGGCGCTCTGCGGCGCGCGCGACGTCAAGTATCAGGATATTTTCCTGGCGCTCTGCCAAACGCTGAAGGACGAGGGCGGTTACGCCTATGACCCCGACGGCATGACGCTGGCGCTCTGCGCATCGATGGAAGGGCTATGGCTGCGGCTGATGATGGGCGACGGGCTGACGCGCGAAAAGGCGTTCGCGGCGGCCGTCGAATATCTGCTCGTCGCCTTCCCCAAGCATTTCACCCGGGAAGGGCCGAAATAGGGAACGATAACGCCGGAATGGCCGGATAGAGGAGGTTGGCAATGACATTGGTGAACGCGTGCAGGCCCATCTTGGGAGGCGCCTTTCTCGCCTCGCTTGTCTCGACCACCGCCCTGCCGGCCCTTGCTGCCGAGAACCTCACGATCTTCGACTGGTCCGGCTACGAGGACCCGGCCTTCCATCCGTCCTACACCGCAAAGCACGGCGACGAACCCGACTTCAGTTTCTTCGGCGACGAGGAGGAGGCCTTCCAGAAGCTGCGCTCCGGTTTCAAGGCCGACCTCGCCCATCCCTGTTCGCAGAGTGTGGCGAAATGGCGCGAGGCCGGGCTGATAGAGCCGCTCGACACCTCGAAGCTGACCTACTGGAACGATATCGATCCCGCCATCGCCGCCATGAAGGGGCTGGTGACGACGCCGGACGGCAAGGCCTGGCTGCTGCCCTTCGAGTGGGGCAATACGGTGCTGACCTACCGCAGCGACACGGTGAAGGAGGACGAGGTCAAGTCGCTGAAGGCCTTTGCCGACCCGAAGTTCAAGGACCGGGTCTCGATCGGCGACAATGTCGACGACGCCTATGCGCTGGCGAGCCTCGCCATCGGCGTCAAGGACTGGACAACGATGACCGACGAGCAGTTCAAGCAGGCCTCCGATTTCCTGCGAGAGGTGCACAAGAACGTCCGCCTCTACTGGACCGACAACACCGATTTGAGCCAGGCGATCGCCAGCGGCGAGGTCGATCTTGCCTGGGCCTGGAACGAGACGGCGACGACGCTTCAGGCCGACGGCGTTCCGGCGGCGATCAAGAAGGATACGGCTGAGGGGCTTTCGACCTGGGTCTGTGGTTATGTCCGGCTCAAGGGGTCGACGGCCCCCGTCGATGAGCAGTATGATTTCCTCAACTCGATCTCCGACCCTGCGATCACGTCCTATATGGTCGATGCCTGGGGCTACGGACATGCCAATGCCCGCGGCATGGCGCAGGTCGATCCGAAAATCCTTGCCGACAAGGGGTACGCGGATGTCTCGAAGTTCCTTGCCAACACGCTATTCCAGTCACCGATGCCGATCGAGCTGCGCCAGCGCATGATCGCGGAATTCGAGAAGATCAAGTCCGGTTATTGAGTGGAGACAGCGGCGAGCCGTGCGACACGGCTCGCCGCATTGTTGTCAGTCCGCTACCGCAACCAGCGCATCCGGGTCGTAGGCCAGCCGTACCGTATCGCCGACCGGAATGTCGTCGGCGCCGAAATTGTTGGTTTCCGAAACCGAGAGCGGCTGTTCGAGACCCGGGATATCGACGATGAGGTGGGTGATTTCGCCGAAATAGTGCCGGTCGACCACCTTGCCCGCGACCTCGAAGTCGGAGCGGGCATCGTCCCAGAGAACGCGCAACCGCTCCGGCCGGATACCGACCGTCGCTGCACCGTTGCGGGCGACGAAGCCGAGCGGCTTGTCGACGGTGACGCCGCCGAAGCGCGGGGTCTCGACGGAAATGCGTGTCGCCGTCTCATTGGTCACCCGCGCCTTCATGAAATTCATGCCGCCGAGGAAATCGGCGACCTGGCGCGTGTTGGGCCGCTGGTAGATTTCCTTCGGCGTCGCGACTTGCGCGATCCGGCCGCCGAACATCACAGCGATCCGGTCGGACAGCGCCAGCGCCTCGTATTGATCGTGGGTGACGAGTATGAAGGTGATGCCGACAGCGCGCTGCAGCGTGCGCAGCTCCACCTGCATCTCCTCGCGCAGCTTCTTGTCGAGCGCCGACAGCGGCTCGTCGAGAAGCAGCACCTTCGGGCGCATGACCAGGGCGCGCGCCAGTGCCACCCGCTGGCGCTGCCCGCCCGACAGTTCGTGCGCCCGTCGCTTGCCGAGATGGCCGAGCCGCACCTGCTCAAGCGCGGCGGCGACGCGGCGGCGCTCCTCGGAGGCTTCGAGCTTCAGCCGCTTCAGGCCGTAGGCGACATTCTCCTCGACATTGAGATGCGGGAAAATCGCGTAGTTTTGGAAGACCATGTTGGTCGGGCGGTGGTTGGGCGGAACGCCTATGACCGACTGCCCGTCGATGCGGATATCGCCTTCGGTCGGGGTGTCGAAGCCGGCGATCGAGCGCAGCAGTGTGGTCTTGCCGCAGCCCGACGGGCCAAGCAGCGAGAAGAACTCCCCGGCGGCGATGTCCAGCGAGACGTTATCGAGCGCCTTGTAGATGCCGTAGAACTTGTTGACGCCTTCGATCGCGATCATCGGTTTATCAGGCATGCTGCGCTCCCTGTGCCCTGAGCCGGTGTTCGGCGCGGCGGCGTATGATTTCAGAAACGGTGAGAAGCAAGATCGAGAGCAGGAGCATCAGGCTGCCAAGCGCCAGCACGCCGGGAAGCTTGGCGGCGAAGCGCAGCTGGCCCCAGATATAGACCGGCAGCGTCGGCTCGGTTCCCGAGAGGAAGAAGGCAAGGATGAACTCGTCGAGCGACACGGTGAAGGAGACGAGCAGGCTTGAGACGATCGCCGGCGCAACCACGGGAAGCGTTACGCGCCCGAAGGTGCCGATCGCCGTTTCGCCGAGATCGAGCGAGGCTTCCTCCAGCGACCGGTCGAAGCCGTCGAAGCCGGAAATCAGGACCGACATCGCATAGGGCAGGCAGAAGATCACCTGGCCGAGGATGACGGTTATGAGCGACAGTTCAAGCCCGAGCTGCAACAGCACCATCAGCAGCGATACCGCCACGATGATCTCAGGCAGAAACAGGGGCGCCATGATGAGGCCGGTCGCCGGCTTTTTGCCGCGGAAGCGATAGCGGGTCAGCGCGCGCGCCGCGCAGATGCCGAGGAGAGTGCTGAGAATCGCAACTGAAATGCCGACGATCAGGCTGTTGCGGGCCGCTTCCAGCATGGCCGAATTGCCCCAGAGCGAGGCGTACCATTTGGTGGTGAAGCCTGCGAGCGGGAAGGTCGTGGTCGAGGCGTTGTTGAACGAGAAGATCGGCAGAAGCAGGATCGGGAAATAGAGAAAGAGCAGGTAGAGGCCAACATAGGCCGGCAACCAGCGAGACTTCGGAATGCCGTGACGACCGCTCATTTGGTTACCCTCATCAAGAGCTTGAGCAGGAGGACGACGAGGCCCGCCATCGCCGAGACGACGACCATGGTGGTCACCGAAAGGGCGGCGCCGAGCGGCCAATTGGCACCCTTGCCGAATTGCGCCTGGATCGCGGTCGCAATCATCACCCCGTCCTTGCCGCCGACGAGTTTTGGCGTGACGTAGTCGCCGACCGTCGGGATCATGACGATGAGAAAGGCGGAAATGACGCCCGGAAGCGAGAGCGGCAGGGTGACGCGCAGGAAGCTCATCAGCTTGTTGTCGCCGAGATCGTGCGCCGCTTCGATAAGCGAGCGATCGACCTTTTCGAGCGACACGTAGATCGGCAGGATCGCGAAGGCGGCCCAGCTGTGGACGAGCGTGATGACCACCGCATTGGAATTGTAAAGCAGCGTCGTCAGCGGCTTGTCGATGAGGCCGATGGACAGAAGGCCGGTGTTCATGACGCCGCCGTAGCCGAGGATGACCTTCCAGGACATCACGCGCAGCAGATAGCTCGTCCAGCAAGGAACGGTGATCAGGAACAGCCAGAGGTTCTTGTGCACCCCGCCATGGAAGGAGATGAACCAGGCGATCGGGTAGGAAACGGTGACGGTCACCACGCTCACGACCAGCGAAATGACCAGCGAGCGGACGAGCAGGTCCTGGTAGATCGGCTCGCCGAGCGCGGTGCGGTAGTTTTCAAGGGTAAAGGTGCGGTCGATCGTCAGGTATTCCTGGGTCCAGAAACTGTAGGCGATGACGATCAGGACGGGCAGGAAGAGCAGGGCAAGCGCGTAAAGCAGTGTCGGCGAGATGAGGGCGAGGCCGCTGGCCTCTTCGCTGGCGATCCAGCGCATTCGGCTTTTCGGCGGGGCTGAGGGCCGGTGTTCCACTTCGATGCCCGGCAATACCGCCATCAGCGTGCCCTCGCACAATGCATCGAGCCTGGACACTGGAAATGCAGCGATCGCGTCATTCAATCCATCCCGTGGCGGTATCCGCCTTCTCGTGTTCCCTTGATTAGCAAAACGCAAATCGGGATTGAACGCAAGCGGAATTTCTGTAATATTGATTGAACAGCCATTCAATAAAATGAGAATTTATCGATTAATATCATGTGATTGATTGGCTTTTGTCGTCAGATAATAGGGGAGATTTCGTGATGGCTGCGAAGCGCGATCTGGCAGATATGCACAATGAAGGGGCCGACGAAATCTCTGAACGCGCCGCGCGGCATCTGGTCCAGCCCTGGCCGGTGGCCGGCAGCATCGGCGCCGAGCATCGCGGCGCGATCGAGAGCGGCGAGGGGATCTATGTGACGGACGGCGAAGGGCGCCGGCTGATCGACGGCCCGGCCGGCATGTGGTGCGTCAATGTCGGCCACCGCCGGACGGAACTCGCCGAGGTGCTGCACGACCAGGCGCTGGCGCTCTCCTACAATTCGCCCTGGTACACGACGAGCACGCCCTCGGTCGCGCTTGCCGAAAGGCTCGCCGGCCACGCGCCCGGCGATCTCGGTCACGTGTTCTATACGACCGGCGGCTCCTCGGCGGTCGAGACCGCGCTACGTTTTATGCAGTTCATGAACAATGTGCGCGGCCGCCCGGACAAGAAGCTGATCGTCTCGCGTCAGGGCGGCTATCACGGCTCGACCTATCTTTCGGCCTCGCTGAACGGCCGCCCGCGTGACCACGACTGGATGGACAGCGCTTCGGATCAGGTGATCAAGCTCACCTGTCCCAACCCCTTCCGTCGCCCGGCGGGCCAGTCCGAGGCGGAGTTCTGCGATTTCCTCGTGGAAGAGTTCCGCGCGGTGATTGAGGCGTGCGGGGCGGAAAAAATCGGCGCCTTCATCGCCGAGCCGGTCATGGCGTCGGGCGGCGTGATCGTGCCACCGGCCGGCTATCTCCAGCGCATGCGGGCGCTCTGCACGGAGAACGATATCCTCTTCATTGCCGACGAGGTCGTGACGGCCTTTGGCCGGCTCGGCGAGGTCTTCGCCTCAAAAGCCGTGTTTTCGATCGAACCGGACATGATCACCTTCGCCAAGGGGGTGACGTCAGGCTATTTCCCGCTCGGGGGCGTGATGATCTCGTCGCGGCTTCTCGAAACGTTGCGCCACTCGAACCATTCCGACGCGATGTTTGCCCACGGGCTCACCTATTCCAGCCACCCGATCGGCTGCGCGGTGGCGCTCAAAAATCTCGACATTCTGGAAGGCGGGCTGCTCGATCATGCGCGCGCCATCACCGGTCATTTCCAGGGCGCGCTGAAACGGCTTGAAGGGCTGCCACTTGTCGGCGAGGTGCGCGGGGTGGGGCTGATGGCCTGCGTCGAATGCGTGGCCGACCGGGTGAGCAACAATCCGCTGACGCTCGATCTGGAAGTGGGAAAACGCATCGACCGGCACTGCCAGGAACTCGGGCTGCTCGTCCGGCCGCTGATCAACATGTGCGTGATGTCGCCGCCGCTGACGATCACCACCGGCCAGATCGACGACATGGCCGATATCCTCGATGTCAGCATTCGCCGGACGATGGACGAGCTTGTGCGCGAGGGGCTCTGGAAGGGCTGAAGACGGCTTGAAATGCCTCGGCCGTGCCAGCATTCCCCGGCAGGGCCGATTTCAGGGGCCGGATGATCTCCGGCCCTTCTTTTTTGTTCGGCTAACGCGTCGCCATCGTCGCGTTGACGGCGGCGATCTCGTCCTCGCGCGGCGCCTGTTCGAGCGTCATGACCGGCAGCACGGCGCGCAGGTGGTCGTGGTGGGTGCGTACGCCATATTCGAGGTCGGAGAGATAGAAACCGCCGAAGGCTTTCGACGTCATCGACTCGTTTGACCAGATCGTCAGTTGCACGTCCTCGGACTGGGTGTCGCGGTCGATGCGGAAGGCGAGATAGCGGGCGAGCCGCTGCTCACGCGTCTCATCAGGGTAGCGGTAGATCGCGCCGCGCAAGAGCGTCTTGCCGGTCGACAGCGGAAATTCCTGGTAGAATTGCACGCTCTCCGGCGTTACCGCGATGACGGCGTTTGGGAACAGCCCGAAATAGATCCAGGCCTTGCGCAGCCGTTCCGGCAGATGCGTCGCTTCCGGCGCGACCTTCACATACTGCCGGACGCTCCAGCGCCGGCCCGCATGCGGGTTGTAGGTGGCAAAGGAACGGCAAAGGCCGTTGACGAAGGGTTCGTCATAATAGGTCGAGCCGTAGAGGTCCTGCAGCGCCGGATGGGCCATGGCGACGTGATAGCCTTCGTTGTCGACGTCGCGCACGGACTTCCAGTTGACCGGACTGTCCTGCGTCCAGATGCCGTGGGTCGGCACCATCGCCTCGGTGCCGTACTGCCCGAGTTCTTCGGCAAAGGGTCGCATCAGCTCGGCGACGGACGGCTGCGGACCGGGACGAAAGCGGATGAAGACGAAGCCCATCCAGACCTCGAGTTCGAGCGGGATCAGCCCGAAGGCGTGCTTGTCGAGCGGCGGGAAGGAGCGGGGGCGCGCAGCCCCTCGCAGTGTTCCGTCGAGATTGTAGACCCAGCCGTGAAACGGACAGACGAGCGCATTGCGGCAGGTGCCCTTGTCGTCGGCGACGACCCGCGAGCCGCGGTGCCGGCAGATGTTGTGGAAGCCGCGGATCGCGCCATCCTGGCCGCGCAGGATCAGCGCCCGCTCACCGACGACATCCATGGTGATGTAGTTACCCGGCTCGGGAACGTCGGACACGTGACAGGCGATCTGCCAATGCTGCCTGAAGACATGTTCCTTTTCCAGCTCCAGCAGGGCATCGCTATGATAGCACCATCCGGGCAGCCCACGGCGATCCCAGTCGTTTGGAACGGAAATGTCGCGGGCCAATTCGTTCACCACGGTCTCCATTTTTGCTGAACGTTCATTCAATATAGACGGGTTTTGCGACGAAGGGAAGACCTGCAGGTCGCCACGGGCATGGGCGCCGTTGTTGGAGAACGCGTTGGGCCGTCACGAAGCTTCGTCAGGTTGGCGATTGACCGTGCGCACAGTCAGGCCAACCGCCTGATCCATCTTCGTTGCATGCGGGCGATCAGCGCCGCTGTTCGATATCGTCAGACTCCCAACAGCGGTGTTGCCGGTCACGTTGTGATCGAGATTCCGCTAATGTCGGCCCCACTTCTGCCCAATGGGGCGGCAACGATCCTGGCTTCCGTGTTTGGAGAACAGCACCATGCCGACCCGGCGAAATTTCCTTATCAGCTTCGTTGCCACGCCGATTGTGCTGCCCGGCCTGAGCCAGGCAGCTGGCATTCCGGTGGAGTTGCCGCTTACGGCTAGTTGCGGTGATGACCACGAGCTGACGCCAGACCAGACCGAAGGCCCGTATTTTACGCCGCAGAGCCCCGAAAAACAGGACTTTGCGAAAGATACACCGGGTGGAGAAAGGCTGACGCTTGCTGGTCTTGTACTCACCAAGAACTGCCAACCGGTGGCGAGAGCGTTGATCGAGCTATGGCACGCGGATGAGAACGGCACCTACGACAACAGCGGATACAAACTCCGCGGACATCAATTCACAGATGCCGATGGCAAATGGTGGTTCGAGACGATCGTGCCAGGGCTCTATCCCGGTCGCACCCGGCACTACCATGTGAAAGTCCAGCGGCCCGGCGGGGACGTGCTGACGACGCAACTTTATTTTGCCAATGAGCCAGGCAACGAACGTGACCGCATATTCAACGCGGCCTTGGTGCTCGATATCAGCGCGACGAGCGACGGAAAATTCGGTCGCTACGATTTCATCGTGGCGTAACTGGCGTGTCGCATCGGCTAAATGTTTCAGCTCGTTCACTCGCTGCCTCGGATCTGCCGAATCCCAACTCCGAGCTCAGACCCGCGCTTGGCGTTGACCTGAAGATCGGGCACGGTGTCGCCTCGAATAAGCAGGATCCAATCGCGTCCGCGCTGGTGAGGAAGTGCGAGGTTTCTCCTCGCGCTGTCGGCGCGCGGCCAGACACCGCCGGGCGTCGTATCTAATCGGCACAGCGCTCGACGAGCGCCTTATAAGCGGCGCCGACCGCAGAGCGGGGGCTGCCGGCTGTCACCCACACGGGATCACTCGCAACGACGGCTTTGCGCACACCGTTCTCAGAAACTGCCTCCAAAATGGCGCATGCGCGCTTGCCCGTTCGGCTGAACGCGATTTTCGAACATCCCTTCCGGCGGGCCGGTCTGACCGGCGACAACATACGCTCGAAAGCGACGCTTATCACTGCAGCCTTCAATCTCACAGCCGCTTCGGCGGCAAACGCCCGTTGTGGGATCTGTGACAAGCTGATCGCCCCACAGGAGCAGACCTGCGAAAATCCCGCTGACGACGCTCTTGCTCGAGGCACTCGGTTGCATGCTCACGGCGCTTCTCCTTTGGACAATCACAAGGGAGGTTGCTTTCCAAGCAAAGGTAGAACGCCGGCCATACGGTGACCTTTTGCAACCCTTACGGCTTTGTAAGGTTCGGCTTGCGGCTCAAATACATGCCCGCCGCCGTCCGAAAGAGGCGGTGCGCGGCAATCAACACTTTGAAATGCCGCCTTGAAATGGCGGCGGAGAAGCCGCTGCAAATACCAGGAAAACGAGAACCGAGACACCGTAAAGCTGTCCAATCGGTATGCTGGCGAACACGTTCGTGACACCGTTGAAATCGAAAGTGCGTGTGAAAGCAGTCGCAGTTCGGAAGGGCCAAGGCGAAGAACATGAAAAAGCTCCTCATGACAGCATGCGTCACCGCAGCCACCATCATTGCTTCATCGGCAATGGCAGCCAATGTCTCTGGGGTAGTGCAGAGCATTGATAAGTCACGAGACGCGATCCGGCTGAGAGACGGTATGGTGCTCAGGTTAAGCGAGGGCACCGAAGCCGAGAACTTCAAGCCCGGCACGAAAGTCAGGGTCACTTACACGAAGAGGCATGGAGAAAACGTCGCGTCGTCGGTCGAGCGCGTCAAATAGCGCAGCAGCTACCGTCAGCGATGATCCGCGCTGTGGCGCCACAGCCGCCCCGCCCCTTGATGCACTCGATGGAGTTCGATCTCGATGAAATCGAAGGAACTGGCGATCACAGTCTGTTGTCCGGCCACGATGGGGGGCTCGGCCGGCGGCCCGATTAGAGCGGGAGGCAACGATGAGATGCCTTCTCGTTGAGGACAACGAGATGTTGGGAGATGCGCTTCGCGACCATCTCGCCGCTATGGGGCACGCCGCAGACTGGTACGTTACCCTTGGTGAGGCGAATATCGCAGTCCAGGCGGGGCGTTTCGATCTGGTGCTCCTCGACCTCAACCTCCCTGATGGAAATGGCTTGTCGTTGCTGCGAAGCCTGCGAGCGGCCAATGACGCAACACCGGTGATCGTCATAACAGCGAATGATCAGATATCTGACCGGATGAACGCCGTCAGTTCCGGCGCCACCGATTACCTCGTCAAGCCGTTTGATCTTTCGACACTTACCAATGCAATTTGCGCTGTTCGCTCACAGGCAATGGCACCTTTTTAAGACGTGATCAGATGGTGCCCGCAGACCTGTTTCACGCCACCAAACCGGAGCCTTCCTGAGTTGCGATGCGATGCGTAGTCACCATCGTCGCCGGCGTTCAGCTTGCTGTCAGCTAATGATGCCATTCGGGTAGTCCTGACAGCGCGAAAGCTCGACATGAAGAAACAATGGAAATGGGCGGGTTACTCCGTCGCCGCGGCGGCCCTCGGGCTCGGAGCGTACCTCTTGGGCATTCAGCTGGCGGGAAACTTCGCCATTGTCGTGCCGGGCGAAATCTACCGATCCAATCAACCTTCGGCCGCGGAACTTACCGACTATAGCAAGCGCTATGGCATCAAGGCGGTCCTCAACCTGCGCGGTGCTGCCAAAGGCTCAACCTGGTACAAGGAGGAAATCGCTGCCGCCGGCTCGCTAGGACTGGTCCACATCGATTTCGGCATGAACGCCGGCAAGGAATTGAGTGTCGAGGAGATGCAAAAGCTGGCGGCCATCCTCCGGGACGCTCCCAAGCCGCTGTTGATTCATTGTCGCTCCGGCTCTGATCGAACTGGCCTAGCCTCGGTGATCTATCTGAACAAGGTCGCGAACGTAGACGAGGAGGAGGCGGAACAGCAACTTTCGATCCGATTCGGTCATATCGGCCTACCACTGCTTTCCGCGACATACGCCATGGACGCAAGCTGGGAAAAGTTCGAGCAACCGCCAGGGCAGGCGCACCCACCAAGCTCGGGGCGGTCCTAAGTTCTGAAGACGGCTGCGTCGGATGGGCCCATCAGGCTCATCGTTCAGGTCCGGCAACAAGTGCCGCCTTCAGGCGCTTGCCGCTGATCGTCGACAGCGCACGTCAATTGCCCAAGGAAAAGATCGCGATGCTCGTCAGCGCCGCTCTCTTCGGCTGTGGCATTGTCACTCTTTCGTCGCGCGAATGGCGTAGCGATGCTGCGATCGTCTCGCCAAGCCCTTGAAGAGATTCCAGTTTGCGGCCTGGGTGCGATGAATCTCGTGAAGGTCCCTGTCGATCATGATGTCGACGAAGCCGGCTCCGCGCAACAGTTCGACGACGGCTTCGGCCCGGGCGCCCTCGGAGAAATGCACGCGCGCGAGGATGCTGCGGTGGGTCGCCATCATTTGCGGTGAACCGGTCGGCGTCTCCGTCTTGAAAAGCCCGAGGCGCTGCCCCCAGGTGCTGAGCTTGGAAAACAGCCGCTCGAGCGCGGTGGTATTGACGAAGTCACCATCGACGATCAGCAACCTGCCGCCGGGCTTCAGGACCCGCAGCCATTCGGCAAAGGCTGCGGCTGGATCGACAAGCGTCCAGACCAGATGCCGGTTGACGATCACATCGTAGTGGTTGTCGGGCTCCATGGTGTTTTCTGCGTCGCCGAGGGCAAAACGGATCGCTCGCCCGCGTTTGCGCGCCTTTTCCCGGGCGCGTTGAAGCATCGGCTCGGCCCAGTCGAGGCCCTGCACCTTGAAGTCGAGTTCATCGAGAAGATGCGAGATGACGCCCGTGCCGCTGGCGAGATCCAGCGCGGCGCGCCCTGCGCCCGGTCCGAGATGACGGAGAAACAACTGATGCCACGCCACCCGTTCTTCCTCCGAGAAGATTTCGTGGCCCGGCGACAGATCGAAGGTTGCCGCGCGTTCCGACCAATAGGCCTTGATTTCATCGCGCAGGTTGTAATTCTGCCGCTCCGTCACATCGCTCATGCCGACACCGCGTCCCTGTTTGGAGGCGTTCTAAAAGATAAATGTTGACTAATAAAGTCATGAAACATTAGATCGCGTCGATTTTCCAGCGGAGCAGAAAACAATGCGGTTTTTCAACAGGGTGGCTGCGGCCGCCACGGGTTTTTGCGTGCTTTTTTCTACGGCAGCCTTCGCTGATGTCGTCACGCTGAAAGATGTCACCGGACGTGACGTCGAGGTCAACGTCCCGGTCGAGCACGTGATCCTCGGCGAAGGACGCCAGATCTATTTCCTCGGCGCGCTTGACCGCGACGAGCCGTTCAAGCGTGTCGTCGGATGGCGCGACGATCTGGCGAAGGCGGACCCGGAAAGCTACGCCGCCTATCTCGCTAAGTACCCTGACATTGCCAAGCTGCCGACCTTCGGCGGCATGAAGGATGGCACCTTCGACATCGAACAGGCGGTTGCCCTGAAACCCGATGTCGTTCTGATGAACGTCGACGCCAAGACGGCGACGGAGGAGGCTGGCTACATCGAGAAGCTCGCCAAGGTCGGCATCCCGCTCGTCTACGTCGATTTCCGCGAAAAGCCGATGGAAAACACCGAGCCGAGCATGCGCGTGATGGGAAAGCTGCTCGGCAAGGAAGAAAAGGCCGAGGAGTTCATCAAGTTCCGCGCCGAGAGCATCGCCAACGTTACCGACGTCTTGGCAAAGGCCAATCCGAAGAAGCCGCTCGTTTTTGTGGAACGCGCCGGTGGCTATTCCGACGATTGCTGCATGTCTTTCGGTAACGAGAACTTCGGCAAGATGGTCGAGTTCGCCGGCGGCGTGAACATGGCAAAGGACATCATTCCGGGCACCTTCGGCGTGGTCAATCCGGAACAGATCATCGCTGCCAACCCCGACCAGATCATCATCACCGGCGGCAACTGGCAGGGATACGTCCCGGGCGGCGCCTGGGTCGGTGTCGGCTATGGTGCAGACGAGAAGGAAGCGGCCCGCAAGCTCGAGAACCTGACCAAGCGCCCGGCCTTCACCGGTGTTGCGGCGGTCAAGGACGGCCAGGTCCATGCGATCTGGCACCAGTTCTACAACAACCCTTACCAGTTCGTCGCCATCCAGCAGATCGCCAAGTGGCTGCATCCGGATCTCTTCGCCGATCTCGATCCGGAAGCGACGTTCAAGGAGTTGCATGAGCGCTTCCTGCCGCTTCCCTATAAGAGCGGCTACTTCGTTTCGCTGACGGCAGCCAAATAAGCGCATCGACAACCGGAGAGGGGAGGTCTCCGGCGTCGCGTTCGCAAGGAGTGAGAATGTCCATCTTCAGGAAAATCGCGTCGTCGATGATCGCAGCCTTCGTTTTGGCGGTTCTGCCCGCAAGTGCGGCTGAAATTGTCGACGTTACCGGCCGCCGGGTCGAAATCGCGCTGCCTGCCAAGCGCGTGCTTTTGGGCGAAGCGCGGCAGATCCATGTGGCGGCCGCGTTGAAAGGCGAGCATGTCTTCGACACGATTGTCGGCTGGCGCGATGATCTCCTGAAAAAGGATCCGGATTCCTATGCCGCTTATGTGGAGCGCTTCCCCGAAATCGAGAAGCTGCCGCGTTTCGGCTACATTCCTTCAGGCGATTTCAGCCTTGAGGCAGCCATTGCGCTCAAGCCGGACGTGCTGACGCTCAATCTCGAAGCGCAGCAGGCCGTCGAGGAGTCGGGCTTCATCGAAAAGGCTGCTGCCGCCGGCATCGCCGTCGTCTATCTCGATTTCCGCGTCGATCCGGCCGCCAACAGCGAGAAGTCGGTCGAAATCCTGGGCCAGCTCTTCGGTGCCGAAGCGAGGGCCCGCGAATTCATCGACTATCGCAATGCCCAAATTGCACTGGTGACGGATCGCCTCAGGAAGGCTGGAGAAATTGCGCGCCCGAAAGTCTTCATCGAGCGCTCTCCCGGCATTACCGGCGACGTCGTCTGCTGCCGGACCTTCGGCCCGGCCAATTTCGGCAAGATGGTGGAAGAGGCTGGCGGCCACAATATCGGTTCTGACGTCATCAAGGGCACCTTCGGCGACCTCAATCCCGAGCAGTTGATCGTCAGCGATCCCGATCACGTCATCATCACCGGCAGCAACTGGTCGGCCGAATCCGATCTCAACCAGTTTGTCAGCGTCGGGCGCGGCGCCGATAAGGCGGCGGCAGAAGATCGCCTGCGCGGCCTGATGCAGCGCCCGGGCTTTCCTGGCCTTAAGGCGGTGAAGGAGGGCAATGTGCACGCTGTCTGGCACCAGTTCTACGGTGCCCCTTACGAGTTCATTCCGATCCAGCAGTTTGCCAAGTGGTTCCATCCGGAGCTCTTTGCCGACATCGACCCGGACCGGACTTTCCGCGAGTTCCATGAGAAGTTCCTGCCGGTGACCTACCGCCCTGGCTACTTCGCCTCGCTTCCCAAGAGTGGTGATTGATGGTTGCCGTGACCGAACAAATATCCGGGGTCGAAAGCCGAGCGCGCTACCGCTCCCTCGTTTTGCGCCGCCTGGTGTTGATCTCCTGCCTCGTTGGCGCGCTCTTTGCGTCGGTTGCTGTCGACATGGCGCTTGGGCCTGCGAACTATCCGCTCGCCGACGTGCTGACCGCGCTCTTTCGCCCTGAAACGGTAAGCGACCAGCTCCGGGTGGTGATCTGGGACATTCGCATGCCGATCGCCCTGATGGCCGTGACGGTGGGGGCATCCCTGTCGGTCGCCGGCGCGCAAATGCAGACGATCCTTGCCAATCCGCTTGCAAGCCCGTTCACGCTCGGCATTTCAGCCGCTGCCGGCTTCGGTGCGGCCCTCGGTCTCGTTGCCGGCGTGGCGGTCTTTCCCGTCGCCGTCCAATACATGGTGCCGATCAACGCCTTCCTGATGGCGATGCTGGCGGCACTCTTCATCCACTTCGCCTCCACCATGCGTGGCGTTACGGTCGAAACAATCGTTCTGCTCGGCATTGCGCTCGTCTTTACCTTCAATGCCGCGTTGTCTTTGCTCGAGTATCTCGCCTCCGAGCAGGCGCTGGCCGCCGTCGTCTTCTGGACGATGGGCAGTCTCACCAAGGCAACCTGGCCGAAGGTCTGGATCACCGGCGCCGTGTTGCTGTTCGCCTTGCCGCTTTTCGCCCGGCACGCCTGGGCTTTGACCGCGCTTCGGCTTGGTGACGACAAGGCAGCAAGCTTTGGCATCAACGTCCGCAGGCTGCGGCTCGAGGCAATGATGACCGTCAGCCTGCTTGCGGCGATCCCGGTCTCCTTCGTCGGAACGATCGGCTTTGTCGGTCTCGTCGGACCGCACATCGCCCGAATGCTGGTTGGTGAGGATCAGCGCTTCTTCCTGCCAGCTTCTGTGCTGTGTGGCGCACTCCTGCTTTCGGTCACTTCGGTCGTCAGCAAGATGATCATTCCCGGCGCCGTGCTCCCGATCGGAGTCATCACCGCGCTCGTCGGCGTGCCCTTCTTCTTCGTGCTGATTTTCACCAACAGGAGGCGCGCATGGTAAGCCTGACGCTGGAAAAAGTCGGCGCGAACTACGGCCGCCACACGGTGCTCTCGGACGTCAACACGGGCGTGCTTCGTGGTGGCGGTCTGACGGCGGTGATCGGTCCCAATGCCGCCGGTAAATCGACGCTGTTCAAGCGGATCGCAGGCCTGACGTCCGGGCTCGGCACTGTTCATCTGTCCGATGCGGCGAAGGGCCCGCATGGCATCTGTTACATGCCGCAGGATACCGGCGCCAATGCCGTGCTCACGGTCTACGAGTCGGTGCTGCTATCGGCCAAGCAAGGTTCCGGCTGGAAGGTGAAGGACGCCGAACTCGCCGAGATCGACCGGGTGTTGGGCGAACTCCGGATCGCCGATCTCGCCTTTCGCGGCCTTGGTGAGCTTTCAGGCGGCCAGCGTCAACTCGTCTCCATTGCTCAAGCGCTCGTGCGTAAACCCGAAGTGCTATTGATGGATGAACCGACCTCGGCGCTCGATCTCTTTCGCCAGATCGAGGTCCTTGGCTTCATGAAGCGTTTGTCGGCGCAGTCGGGCATGGCGGTGTTGATCGCGCTGCACGACCTGAACCATGCGCTGCGCTATTGCGACGACACGATCGTCATCAGTGGCGGATCGGTGCTGGCGAGCGGCCCCACCCACGACGTTATCACCGCGGATATGCTGCGCTCGGTTTATCGAGTCGAGGCGCGGGTAGAGGCCTGCTCCCTGGGGCGCCCCGTCGTCATCGTCGACGAATCTCTTTGAGATATTGCGAACCGCTCGGCACGCTTGGCCAGCTCGAAGAACTGCCTTCCAGCATTGGTGATTGGAATGGATCGGGAAACGCTCCCCGGTAGAATTGTCCCGGCTGGAGCGGAAGGCGCAAACCTGGCGAGGGGGCTAGAGTATCTCGGTCAACTCGAACAGCGGCAGAGCCAAGCAGACCGACAGGATGTGCCAGGGCTCGCCCTCGACCGTGGCTCCGTCACTCATTTCGCTCAGCTTCAGGTTCGGAGCGACGTCGGCGCATGCCTGCTCGAGCAGGGTGATTGCTTCTTTTGATGTCAGTCCGTCTGGATAACGGACAGCGTATTTTCGGCGAGGATCTGCTTCGTTTAGGGTCATCTTTGCAAGGCTGTCCGCTGAGGTGAAGGCGAAGGATCAGACCTACATCGCGCGGACGGTGAGTGGTTTCGATAGCCCTTCGTTGGTAGCGACCGCAGTCAAAAAGGATAGGGATGTCTCGGCGCCGCGTTTGTGCTTGCAAATCTATGCCGGCTTCCGCCAGTCCGCGATAAAGGTCGCCTTGATTGGCTCGACCGTCCTCAAAGTGGAACGGATCCGCTCGGTGGTTGTCACTCTTACGCGTTCGCGCCAATTTTTACCTTGCCACCGGACATGTAGCGCCCAGTTCGCGATGGTTTGTGGCCGTCGCCGTTGGCTCGTCGAGCGCCTATGCATTTCCCACATGGGAGCGCTG